>CAZBLG010000006.1:0-19412 GCA_964492805.1 uncultured Candidatus Saccharibacteria bacterium | reverse complement strand
AGACCATATGCGGTATTAGCCACCCTTTCGGGCAGTTATTCCTCACTTTGGGGCAGATTCCCACGCGTTACTCAGCCGTCCGCCACTCGACATCATTCTGCACTCTCAATTCCTTCACCACTTTCACCTACGCTTAATAATTGTTAACTGTAGACCGAAAGCGATCTTCCCTCGAGATAAAAACGCGATTTTCTTTAGAAAATCGCTACTCCTGACTCGGTGGAGAAGAAATAGATAGTGCAGAACATGTTTCCGTTCGACTTGCATGTGTTAGGCACGCCGCCAGCATTCATCCTGAGCCAGGATCAAACTCTCCGTTTAAAGTTTTCGAGGGGCTCACCCCTCGGACGCGGTACGAGCGAATAAATCGCTCGAGACCGGTCTCTCCCCCTGAAGAGATTTCTTACGAAATCTTTCCCGAAAGAAAAACTGGTTTGTGATTTTTTAGATCACGGCTCTAATACATAATTAACTGACGATGATTTGCACAATCAAATTGTTAAAGTTCAACTTTAGTACTGGTCAAGTTATATTTCAAACCCGCTCACTCACATCACAACAGATTGTAATTGTCGCTTTGCTCGCACGCTTCGCGACCAGACTATCATCCATCATACCCCACATCGGAGGCTCGGTCAAGAGAAAGCCATGACTATTTTGTAGTGAAAAACACAACAAGGCTAACCGCTACGCCTAGCATGACGCCTACTAGCACCTCGGTCACTGTATGACCGTGCGCTACGCGCACTGGAGAGAGCTTGCTTTTGATCTCTGTCAATAGGCCATTTAGAAGATCCCCCTGCCTGCCAGACGAGTACCTAACGCGCATAGAGTCATATATAACTACTGCGGCAAAGAGTATTGACATCGCAAACAATCCACTACCGAGCCCTTCAATTAGCCCCATATATGTAGCAAAGGCAGCCACCGTGGCACTGTGAGTGCTAGGCATACCTCCAGACGGAAAGACCCAGTTGCGCCCTGCCCCTCGAAAAATACGCCGATTCCGGCCCAGCATGCCAAATAGATGCTTTAGCCCTTGGGCCAGTATCCATGCGATTGTAGCCGAAATCAGGTATTGCATTATTCTTTAGCTGCCTCTTCCTGTGCGGCTTCCTCCATCATGCCGATTGATGATACGGCATCGTTGGCGCCCAGTCTCATGATCGTCACGCCCTGGGTAGTGCGGCCGAGTAGCTTGATATCATCAAGCCCGACGCGAATTGTCTGGCCATTGCGCGAGACAAGAATCGCTTCAGTCATGTTTGGCTCAATCGTTTGGACAGATATAATCGGACCCGTCTTTGCCGTCACAACTGCCGCCTTAATACCAACGCCACCACGCTTATGACTCGGGAAGTTTGCCACCCTGGTGCGCTTACCGAAGCCCTTTTCACTAATAACCAGTAGCACCTGGTTGTCGTGCGTTACGATATCCATACCGACAACCGAATCATTTGGTCGAAGCCTGACGCCTCGAACGCCTCGCGCAGCTCGCCCCATCGGTCTGGCGTCTTTTTCATTAAACCGAATCGCCTGACCAGCCGATGTTGAGATGACGATATCATGCTCACCACTCGTCTGTTGGATCCAACGCAACTCGTCTCCGTCATCGAGGTTAATAGCAATCAACCCATTGGTGCGAATGTTCGTATAGTCCTTCAGGGGTGTCTTTTTGACAGTACCCTTGACTGTTGCCATAAATAAGTAGCCTTCAGCCTGAGCGTCCTTGCCATATTTTACAATAGCAGTTATCTTCTCTTCCGGCTGTAGCTGCAAGAGGTTGACTGCCGCCACACCCTTCGCACTTAGCCCTGCGGCTGGCACTTCATAGGCCTTCAGGCGAAACACCCGACCCCTGTTAGTAAACAGTAGCAAATAGTCGTGCGTACTTGCAGGAACAACCTGGTCGATAATGTCCTCTTCCTTAGTGGTCATACCGCGCTTGCCCTTACCGCCACGATGCTGTTTTCGATAATCACTCAACAATGTTCGTTTGATGTAGTTTTCGTTTGTCAACAAAATCACCGCATCCTCTTCAGGTATCAACTCTTCGTCGCTAAATTTACCGAGCTCATGATTGATTATCTTTGAGCGACGCTCATCACCGTATCTTTCTTTTAGCTCAAGAAGTTCAGCTGTAATAATCGCAAAGATTTCCTTTTCGTCCGCCAATATTTCTTCAAAACGCTTAATCGCCTCAAGCAGTTCATTGAGCTCATTTTCGATTGCCTCTCGTTCAAGTCCGGTCAAACGACGAAGTTGCATCGCTAAGATAGCTTTCGCTTGAATCTCACTCAGCTTAAACTTGGCAATTAAAGCCTTTTCCGCATCATCATGCGTCTTGCTTGCACGAATCGTCTTGATAACCTCATCGATATGATCAAGCGCAATCCTGTAACCCTCAAGAATATGGGCACGTTCACGGGCTTTTCGAAGTTCGTATTCAGTTCGACGGCGCACAACACTCTGACGGTGCTTCACAAACTCACTCAGCATCTCTTTGAGGCCAAGAACTCGCGGCTGAATACCATCAATCAGCGCCAACATATTAAAGCTAAAGCTACTCTGTAGAGAGGTCATTTTGTAGAGCTGATTGAGTAGTTTCTTGGGATAGGCATCTTTCTTGAGCTCAACGACCACCCGGACAGCACCACGAGCACTCTCATCACGCAGGTCGCTAATGCCAGTAATTTTCTTATCTTTTACAAGATCGGCGATTTTCTCTATCAGAGTTGCCTTATTTACACCGTAAGGAACCTCACTAATAACAATCTGGTGGCGACCGCGTTTTGTTTCGACAATCTCCGCCACAGCGCGCATCATCACACTGCCACGACCGGTCTGATAAGCCTGGCGCATGGGCGCTCCGCCATAGACGGTTGCACCGGTTGGGAAGTCTGGACCCTTAACATGCTGTAACAGGTCGTCAATTGTCGCATCTTCGTTGTCGATTAGTGCAATCGCTGCATCGACTAGCTCGCCGAGGTTGTGCGGTGGAATATTCGTTGCCATACCAACAGCAATACCAATTTGTCCATTGAGCAGCAGATTTGGTAGCTTGGCTGGTAAAACAACCGGCTCACGAAACGCTCCGTCAAAGTTATCCCTAAAATCAATTGTTTCTTTATCTATATCAGCTAGCATTTCATCGGCGACCTTAGCCATACGAGCCTCGGTATAACGCATGGCCGCTGCTTCGTCACCGTCCATTGAGCCGAAGTTACCCTGGCCCTGAATCATTGGATAGCGCAGCGACCATGGCTGAGCTAGTCGAACCATTGAATTATAGATAGCTGAGTCACCGTGTGGGTGGTACTTTCCCATCACATCGCCGACAATACGAGCGCTTTTTACAAACTTTGCGGTACTGCGGTTACCGCTCTGGTTCATCGAGAAAAGAATACGTCGGTGCACTGGCTTCAGTCCGTCTCGAACATCCGGCAGGGCGCGATCGATAATCACACTCATTGAGTAGCGCAAGAAACTATCTTCCATGACATTTTCAAGCGTTCGCTTCTCGATACCCACTGTATCTTGAATGATCTCCCCTTCAATCGGCATATCCACCTCATCAGGACCTGGTGCTGTGTTCAATGTTGTATCGTCTTTCATACTAAATATCCAACTCCTCTAAGTCTACGTCTTTAGCTCGGGTCTGAATGAAGCTTTTGCGAAGCGATACCTCGTCACCCATTAGCTTAGTAAATATTGCATCGGCACGTTCCGCATCCTCTACGTTAACCTGTGTTAAGATGCGGTGCTCAGGGTTCATTGTTGTCTCCCATAGCTGCTCGGCGTCCATTTCACCTAGACCCTTAAACCTTGAGACAGTAACGCCAGCTTGCTTCATGCGGTCCTCCGAGTCATCTACGTTGGCGCCTCGGGCCTTCCTATCAGCAATTATCCCCTCAAGCGCCGTATCGAGCGCTGACTCGCCGTAGACGTACTGCTTGCTTTGACCCTTGTTGATGCTGAACAGTGGTGGTTTTGCTAAATAAACATAGCCACCCTCAACAATTTCTCGCATATATCGGAAAAAGAAGGTCAGTAGTAGTGTTGCGATATGGCTACCGTCAACATCGGCATCGGTCATGATAATTATTTTGTGGTAGCGCAGTCCATTGATATCAAACTGATCACCAATACCTACACCAAAGGCCTGGATCATAGCGACAATTTCTTTGTTGGCAAACATCCGATCGAGCCGAGCGCGCTCCGTATTGAGCACCTTGCCTCGAAGTGGCAAAATAGCCTGAGTCCTGTTATCGCGACCTTCTTTTGCAGAGCCGGCAGCTGAGTTACCTTCTACGATATAGATCTCAGACTCCGACGGACTCTTGCTTGAACAGTCCCAGAGTTTACCTGGCAGACCCATACCATCAAGTGCCCCTTTTCGAATAACATTGTCGCGCGCAGCCCGAGCCGCCTTACGGGCCCGAGCAGCTAGAGTTGCCTTGCCGACAATTTTCTTAGCTACGGCTGGATTCTCTTCCAAGTAATATGCGAAGTACTCGTTCATCACTTGCTCAACGTAGCGCCGAACCTCTGGATTACCAAGCTTGTTCTTGGTCTGACCCTCAAACTGCGGATCTGGCAGCTTAACTAATATAATAGCCGTCAAGCCTTCGCGAATATCATCTCCGGTCAGGTTCTCCTCTTTCTCCTTGAGTAGACCGCTCTTGCGGGCATAGTCATTGATCACCCTCGTCAGAGCCGATCGAAATCCAATTAAGTGAGTTCCGCCATCTACAGTCAGGACGTTGTTAGCAAATGGCTTAACCATCTCAACATAGGTGTCGTTATACTGAACTGCGATCTCAACTCCTGAGTCTTCAACCATTTTTTCAACATAAAAAATTGAATCATCAAGCACATCTTTGCCGATATTGAGCTGCTTAACGTAGCTCTTGATGCCTCCATCAAAATAAAAAGCCTGTCGCTCGCCAGTTCTCTCGTCAATTACCGATGTATAGATACCTTTTGTAAGATAAGCCTGGTGGCGCAAATAGTTGACCACCCATTTATAGTCAAACTCAACGGTTTCTTTAAATATCGTTGCGTCCGGGTAGAAAATTATCGTGGTTCCCTGTACTCGATCAGTCTTGCCGAGCTTCTTCAGCGCAGACTTCGGTACGCCTCGCTCAAACTCAAGCTGGTACAGCTGTCCGGCCTGAACAACTTCAGCAACAAACCGTTCCGACAGCGCGTTTACCACACTTGAGCCTACGCCGTGAAGACCAGATGAAACCTTATAGCCACCACCGCCAAACTTACCACCGGCATGCAGGATTGTCAGGACTGTTTCGAGCGTACTTTTACCAGTTTTCGCATGCTTGTCGACCGGAATACCTCGTCCATCATCAGCAATTCTGATGCCACCATCGGCTAAAATCACTACATCTACACGCGTCGCGTGCCCGGCAATTGCCTCGTCAATCGAGTTATCTGCAATTTCCTTAATAAGATGGTGCACACCGTCATAACCTGTGCTACCGATATACATACCTGGACGCTTGCGAACCGGCTCTAGTCCCTCAAGTACCTGAATTTGCGAGCCATCGTAGGCATGTTCAGCTGTTTGTTTGGCCATATTTCCCTCACTCATTTAGATTTTCAGCTATTTACAACTATCCCATTATACCGCAAAAAAATTGTTCACTCAAGGTCTTTACTTGAACATATTTCTTATGCTATACTGAGATAAATTAACCATTTATACATAAAAATACAAAAAAGAGGTCAGGAATGTTTAGAAAAATCATTTCAAATCTGCCGTTTAGCCCTACCCTCATAGGGGAACTTGGCTTTTATGCCAAAAGGCTGCGCAAAGAAGAGGCTACACGAAGAATAGGATTGATCTTAACTGCCCTGGCATTAGTTGTTCAGTCTTTTTTGGCATTCTCTCCCCCGGAATCTGCCAACGCCGCCAATGCTGGTGATCTTGTTTATGGTGGCTTCAAGGGGCGAACTGACATGCTCCAAGCTTGTCATAACAATACCCAAGGGTTCCGAGACCTAGCTCTTCACGCAGACATTACCTGTGAAATACTCGCCAATGCTAAATTTGGCGAAATTCACTCTCGAGTCAACGGCAATGATGCTGGCTGGCTAAGCTGGAACCGCACACCAAGGTTTAGCCTACAGCGAGGCGAATCATTAATGACCGTAGGCGACCAGCAAATATATGTCCGACCCCTAGCGGCATTCGACATCAAGAACACCACGGGCAACGGCTCATACTATAAGGCTTTTTATGGCAAAACTAGATCGGGCAAGGACTTCGCCATCATGATCGACTGTGCGAACATCCTCCTTAAGGAAAGGATAACTAACAATCCAAATATTAAGGTCTGTGACTTGGTTTCGCAAAAAATGATAACGATTCCTCAAAGCGCATTCGACTCTAAAAAACATTCGCGAAATTCCGCAGACTGTCAGCCTAAACCTATACAAATATGTGAACTAGCTACAAAGAAGATGATAACGATTGATGAGCGTAATTTTGACGCTAGGAAGCATTCGAAAAATCCTGATGATTGTAAAGCACCGCCACCTCCACCGACTCCAAGGCCTACCCCTACCCCAACTCCAACTCCTCCACCCGCCCCAAAACCCACCCCTATGGCAAATTGTAGTAGCCTGACTGTTAGAAAAATTAGTCGAACAGAAGTTGAGCTGCAAGGATCAGCCACAACCGCTAATGGCGCAACCATCCGCTCCTACACCTACGTCATCAAAGACCAGTCTGGCCAGGAAGTCATGCGACGAACTGTTAATTCAACAAGTAGCGTTCATAGCCTGAGGCACACTCTAGAGAAAGAAGGTAGCTATAGCGTCGAGCTAATAGCCGCCACCAGTCTAGGTAATAGAGAAAGCAGTGCATGTAAAGGCTCCTTTACAATTGAGCCTATTGCCCGCTGCCCACTCAATCCAGGTCTGCCTATCAACGATCCAAACTGCCAACCTTGCCCAGGCGACCCAGCACTATGGGTAAAAGACGAGGATTGCGCAGCAAAAATAATTCGCTCCAAGGTGGCCACTAACCTAACCGATGAAGCACCAGCTGACACTGTGCTGGCCAAGGCAAGTGATCGAATTGAATATACCCTAACCGCCCGAAACGACGGCAATAACGAGGCGACTTTCGATATGGAAGATAGCCTTATCGACCTGCTGGACTACGCGACACTGTATGACCGAGGCGGCGGATCGTTCGATGAGACGACCAAACTCCTCTCTTGGCAAAGTGTCAGGCTCAAGCCGGGTGAAGAGCAGTCTCGAACCTATGTTATCCAGATGCAAAGCAGCATATCACCAATGCCCCGCGGAACCAGCGACCCAACATCTAACGACTGTCGAATGATTAATACCTTTGGCAACTCTGTTGAGGTTGATGTTGACTGCCCGGCACCAAAAATTGTCGAACAGGTCGTACCAGAGCTACCGAAAACTGGACCCGCAGAAAACATGATATTTGGCGGAGTACTAGCTGCTATCGTTACCTTCCTATATCTTCGCACTCGGCAATTAGATAAAGAAGTTAGACTTATTCGTCGCGAAGTAACAGCAGGAACTATTTAGGGGGTTATTGTGGCTGAGAAATTAAAAGACAGTGGACAAGAGTTTAATAAAAATGCCAAGGAGCTTGAAGCGGCTGGGCTCGAGCTAGAGAAGAGTCTTGGCGAAAGGCTTGAGCGAGCCGCCGAGAAATCGTCAGCTGAGGGCGCAGAGTCAGCAGCTCGCCATGAAGCACTTGAGCTAGCCTCGTCTCAAGAGACAGAGAAAAAACCTGCAGAACTAGAGAATGAGCCGGTGGAGATTGTCGATCGACCCCACAAGCCAACAAAAAAAGATCTTGACGCCAGCTTTAAGCGCTCGATGGACCATGTCCAAAAAGACATGTCGCCCGCCAGTCGCACATTTAGCAAGGTCATTCACAATCCGGCTGTTGAAAAAGTTAGCGACGCTGTAGGCAGCACCATAGCCCGACCGAACTTGATTATCGCCGGAGGACTTGGCACTCTGATACTCTGCTCTTTCGTCTATCTAGTCGCCAAGCAGTACGGTTATGTTCTCTCAGGCTTTGAAGCTATTGGAACATTTATCTTAGGCTGGTGTATCGGTGCAATCATAGAATTTGCCCGGGCAGGTTTTTTGAATCATCGCCGTCGCTAAACTTTAATCCACTGTCTAGCGTAGTTTAATTGTCACTTCATCGTCCTTAGTAGGAGCGCCTCGCAAGTCGAGGTGATTCTGTGGTTTTGGCGGCGTTGTAGGCTGTTGGGCCACCTGGTTAGCAACTGGCTGCGCTGAAGCTACAGGCGCCGGCTGAACGACAGCACCACCTGTCTGTGGCACGGGTCCAGCAGGCTGAATGCCAGGACTAGCTACACCCACCCCACCCTGGGGCATAACTTGACTCCTGCTACCACCGGCTGCATCAAAGCTACCTGGCGGCTGAGGCGGCCTCGCAGATGCCGACATCGGAGCTGGAGCTACTAGAGCAGGTTGCTGCGCACCTGCTGGCCTAGGACCACCGGGAGCTCTGCCTCCGCCAAGCTGCTCTCTTTTAGCTAGCCACTCATCCAGGAAGGACGGTCCGCCAGCCTTAGGCCTAGGACCAGCCCCAGCCTTAAGATTCGTCTGATTTCTCTTTTGACCCAACCTTTCAAATATCTCCTTCTCTACTTCCGCTCGAGGTCGACCGTACTTGGCTGATGAAAGGCGGATTAGTGCGTCGCGTAATTGCTTGTTCAAAACCCCCATAGGCGGTATCCAGTTCATACTAAATGGCGCCGACGGTACATTGTTGATCATCACCGTAGCAATTGACTGGAAGTTCGGTAGCTTCGTCAAGTCGTCCACATCAAACACCGGCTGGAATTTCTTGACCATCAGCTCCGCATCCGTCACACCAATGCGCCCCGAAATCACCGTACCGACATTTCCGATCACTGCTTCACGAATCTTATCTGTCAACTGAGTCATAAACTGGTTACCCATGATCAAGCTAAGTCGGTATTTTCTCGCCTCAGACATGATTGATTCAAAACTATCAGTGGCGAAGTTCTGAAACTCATCAACATATAGAGAAAAGTCCACCCGATCCTCCTCGTCAATACTAGCCCGCGCCATCGCTGCTGCCTGAAATTTCATAACAAATATAATACCGAGTAAGCGAGAGTTAAGTTCGCCCATCTTACCCTTCGACAGGTTGACTAGGAGTATTTTCCTATTATCCATCACATCACGCAGGTCAAATCCTGACTTCGTTTGACCAATAATATTTCTCATCGCATCATTTGATATAAATGGACCAAACTTCGAGACAACCCACGCAATCACCTCACCAGCTTCGTTTGAGCGCTGTGATGCTGGAAACTCCTTAGTCCAAAAATCAAGCACCTGCTGATCAGTTACGTATTTCAGCTTTGCCTTAACAAACTCTGGATCAATCAGACACTTCGGTATATCAATAAAGGTCCCGCCCGCTGGATCGGCCATTAGTAGTAGCGCACAGTTTCTAAAAATATGCTCTAGGCGCGGTCCAACGATACCGGTGTGCCCTGGGTCATATAGACTATAGAGCATGTTTATAGCCTCCTGAATCAAGAAGTCCTTTTGATCTGGATTATCAAATTCAAACATATTCAACCCAATTGGATTGGACATATCTCCAGGGTTAAAGTAGATAATATCTTCGACTCGCTCTTTTGGAACCTTACCAAGCAAAGACTCCACCAAGTCTCCATGCGGATCAATAAAAGCAAACCCTCGGCCATCCATCATGTCCTGATAGGCCATGTTTTCCTGCAGGACCGACTTACCAACACCGGTCTGACCAATCACATATACATGCCGACGGCGATCGCGCGGGGCAATTCGTATTGGTTTTTTAGTTCCCCTAAACTCGTTGTACCCAACCAGTACACCCTCCTCCATCGTATCAGTCGGCCCATCTACCTGCTTC
The DNA here is from genome assembly GCA_964492805.1 of uncultured Candidatus Saccharibacteria bacterium. GTDB lineage: Bacteria > Patescibacteriota > Saccharimonadia > Saccharimonadales > Saccharimonadaceae > Nanosynbacter. Next base: position 9,439 of record CAZBLG010000006.1, on the reverse strand, counting down.
GACATCTGTCGTTTCACTTGGGAGTTCGGTATAGCGTTAGTGCCTGGCAGGTGAAACAGCGTGGCCATCTCTACGCTATTAAGTATCGTTTCATTCGCCTCTTGTGGGAAAAACCGCATAATATAAGCCGTTACCATCTCCTCGATGTTACGGGTCATGGCAAACTTAAATCCATTATTGCGCGCTGAGTCAAACAAGGAAAACGAAGAAACGATATTATTAAGCAGTGCCTGAGAGCGACCTGCCGTGTTCGATGACACGACCACGCGAATCAACACTTCGTATGCCGGAAAGCGTGTCTTCGCTTCTATCGCCTCAATCTCCGCCTTGTCAGTAGCGGTCAACTGTTGATCGTCTTTGTCTTTTTGCTCTTCTTTTTTCGCCTCCGGAGGCTTCCACAGCGCTTCGAGCAGATCTCCTGAAAATGCTGCCGTACCGCCCAGCATACCCTTTTTGGTTTTGCCCTTCACCTTATTTGAGGTGTATTCATCAGCTTTCTGCGACCAACCCTCGCGTGCTGGACGAAGCATAAACTGAATACCAATACCGTCCTCCTTAGAAACTGCCGATACTGCGTTTAGTAGCGCCCGAGATGCATCGCGCTTTGACTCCTCATAAGTAGCGATTGGATGAATGTAGGACTTTTTAAGTGTAAACTCTCCGCCGATCGTACCACTCAACTGACCCGCCTTATTGAATATATTAGTCTCTTTAATCTCCTCCAGACGGGCCGAAGGGTACGCAGCCGCAACTGCTTGGCGAATCACGTCTATTAGCACCGTCGGAACGACCACATAGTAGCGCACCAGGCCTCCATCGGCCATTATCTCAAACGAGATATGCCTTTGACCATAAACCTTGCTTTTAAAACCCCTCGTAGCAGTACTGGATATGATATTGTACATCACCTGGGCCTGCGAAAGCTCTTCATCGGTTAGATCGCGCTTGTCACGGCTACTCCCCTCAATATCCTCACTGCTGGGTGGCAGGTGGATCAGTAGTGGCACCATCTTTAGGCCCCGCTCGTAATTTTTCGCTTCACGTAGCATTTTACGGTATTGGAAAAAAACTACCGCCGCACCAGCACCGATAACTATCAAAACCGCAAATGAAAGTATAAATATACCCATACTCTACAGCGACTGTTCCTCAGCCTCACCAATATTTCTGTTATATCGCTTCTTCAGATAATCTGCTTGGAGTGCCGCTATGGCTTTGGCCTGCTCGTGAGGATTGCCTTTAGTTAAAGCAATGATTTTCTTCAACTTATCTACCCACTCTTTCTCAATCAAGTCATCGTCTGCGGCCACCGCCGGTACATCGCTGACCGGCTGAGCTGGGGCTGGCACCGGAAATGCTGGAATCGGCACCTGTGGCACCGCGATATCGGAAGCTGCCACTGGTGGCGCTGCGGGCTGTGGAGCCTGCTCAGTCTGGGTCGGGCGTTCATGCGTAGGCGCCACCTCAGGACTATAGGCCCTGCCGTCTGGAGAATACTCCACACCACCAGGAATACGAGGCATCGTCTCAGAGCTAGGCCGCACCTGTGGCAATTCAGGATTCATAAACCTAATTGTACCATGGCACCACTGAAAAGACTATGCTTGTGCTAGCTAAAAACGCCGTGATATATAGAAACAACCTAGCCCCAAAAAGGCCACCAAAAGTAAGATTTCCGCCACCCCAACCCTGCCGATTGACTGCATCCCAAGCAGAATCACCGGCGCCAAAGCGATGAAACTAGTGTAATAATAAAGCTTTCGCCTAGTCAGCCCCTCCACTACAAGCAACCACTTACCCTTTGGTAGAGTCCGCTCAAGCACCCCAACTAGTCCGACAAGGACCACATAAACTACGCAAGCTGAAGTTATATATGCCAAAATAAAAAAAGCCAGCACACCAAATGGGCCGACTGACTGAGGGGTTGTTAGTTGTAGCATCAATAATGCCGTTACTAACGATATAATTCCGATACTAGCAACTACTCCTCTTCGCATATCCTACTTTACTATCTCACACTCCCTAGTTGCGTTTCAAGAGAGCCCGAGCGACAAAGCATAACGAACCAGATAGCACACCATCCGCCGCTATATATTAACTATTAGGCGCGGGTGCCAGGGTTCTACCTTGCCGCTCAAGGGCAACTGACCGCTCCTTTTCAGGAGCATACGGTCCTTGCGTGTTCTTCCACACGCACCCAGTATTCTCACTACTATTCCCATGATAATAGGGTTTAACTGGGTACGCGGTACTAAACCACGCGCGCTCTATACCGACCACGGCGTCAGTATCATATAAATACTTCTACTGACTCATGCTCAGCAGAGCTTCATTGGCTGCCATAGGCGAGCGTAAGTGCCTATCATAATAGGCGGTGCTCGGCGCTACCGCAGCCGATCGACTCTGCTGAACCGCTCTCGTGGCGGTCGAACGATTGCTACTTGTTTTTAAGGTTTTTTGCTTTTTTTGTTTTTATCAAAAGCGTAGTTTCATACTAGCACAAGCAGTTAGTTTCGTCAAGACTAATTCAAACTAAAGTGTATGTAATTTTAACAATGTATCACATGTTGTAATAATTACCATCTGTTAAAAGCCTTTTTAGGTAGTTTTTACAATTTGTATAAATTACAACGATTACTTCTAGCTTTGACGGTATGCCACCGTCAACAGTGAGTGCCCTATCAACTGAGCGGTGCGTAAACTATAAAATTAGACCGCTACAAAACATAGGCTTTATGGCTGAAATTAGACCACCCTGCGCGGCCCTCATGAAGTCGAAAGTACGCTTCAGTATCGCAACTAAATTTGATAAACAATAAAAGGAGCAGTCCAATTTCATACTAATCTCGCGTTTTCTAAGGCCATATTTATCAATCCCAAAATTAGACCTAAGCCCAATGAATTAATTGTACTGTAGGGCAGATTTAGTAGCTGCAAAATAATCAAGGATGGGATACTGCGCGATAGACGAAACCGAACCTGGACATAAACCTTGCTTGACAGTTGACTTTTTTGTAAAAATACTGTTTATTCATATTGCTACGTATCCATTCACAAGGAAGGAAGGAATGCCATGAAGCGTCATGGTGTGGCAAGGAGCACCAAGGGCAAATTTCTTTTGTCGATTAGAGGTCTGCTCTCAAGGGCACGTTCTGCTCTTCAGGATCTCTTAGGTAGCGTGAGCGTACTTAGGGGCAATGAAAAGCCATATGTGTCGTACGAGGACGAGGAGCAAATTCCTGCTCCCCCTTATCAAGAAGGCACTATTAGGGGCATCCTGCTTCGCACGCCATGGTGGGAGCTGCGATTTAGACTACGTCCCTGATCGTCCCCCACCCCAACCAAGCCTCGGCCTATTTTTATAGGCCGAGGCATTCACTTTCTTTACTAAACTCATAGGTTCGCCTAGCCCGCCAAGTTTCATCCACAATATATAGCGCCACTACGCCCAGGCCCTACACCACGTCGACCTAAAGTTGCCAAATATAAAAAAGTTATCCACAGAAACGACTTAAAACCGTGGTATTTTTTACTTATATAATCGCTGAAAAAGTGTTGACATAAACGTTTTCACGGCTTATGATAGGGGTAGCTTCTGAATAAAAAAGTTATCCAAGCTTATCGGAAGCCCAAAATAAACAAAACGTACAAAAAAACTCCACTTTAAAACAACCACTACTCGCAGGTGGTTGTTTTTTTACTCCAAGCATAAAAATCAGCCACCTTCAGCGAAAAAACCCAATGCTCTTTCCAGAGATTGGGCGTTTTCGTTGGTGGAGCTAGCCTAGGCAAAGAAAATACCCGACCTTTTAGTCGGGCACTTTCTTTGGTGGAGCTGCCGGGTACTGCCCCCGGGTCCGAATGGTAACTGGCTATTCGTCTACAAGCTTAGTCTATCTTAAGGTTTTAACAACTCACCAGGCTAAAAGATATCCGAAAAAAACCTAGATTGTTGCGTGATAAGAGTCCCCCGCTGGTGTCACTGCGCAACCAAAGGAGCGAGCAGCATGAATATAACACCCCTATCACCCTATGCTGCCTGGGTGGAGGAATGGCTGTTAGACTAGGCTACAGCTGGCGCAAAGGCAGGTGCGCGGAACATACTAGCGAAGCTAGCAGCAGCGTCCTTAACTTTGCTTGCAAATGTGTTTGCAATTAAAGTATACGTATCGTGTAAAGTCGACTTGCAAAATAACCTGTTAATGTCCGTTCGTCGAAAGCTATGTCAGCCCCGTCTTCCATGTTTAATTATAGCATATTTGACCTTTCAAATCCACTAGTAATATGCTTTACTTATAGATAATATGGTGGCAAGAGTGCTTACAGCAACACCGCTCGGCTTCCACGGCCAGCTCATAGAGGTCGAGGGTGATCTATCGAATGGGCTTCCGTCTCTACAAATTGTTGGCATGGGCAATAAGTCAATCGAAGAGGCTCGCGACCGAGTGCGCAGCGCTATCAAGAACTCCCTGCTTGATTTCCCTAAGGGCAAGATCGTCATTAACCTTGCCCCGGCGGAACTACCCAAGGACGGCACCCAGTTCGACCTGCCGATTGCTCTGGCCATCCTCTGCTTGGGTGGCACCTTAACTCAGGATGTCCTAAAAAATGCCCTATTTGCCGGTGAATTGGCACTTGATGGCAGCATCCGCCCCATAAAGTCAGCGATTGTTGTAGCTGAAACCGCTAAAAAGCGTGGCTTTAAGACCGTATATGTCCCCACTAGTAATGTTTTCCAGGCCAATCTAATTAGCGGTATCAATGTTATGCCAGTTAGCGATCTTAAAAGCCTGTTTCTTCACCTCCAGGGTGAGGTAAAGATAGAGCCTACTAGGGCTGCAGGGCCTTTAGAGGCCCGCAAGACGTCTGATAGCATCACACTTGATGATATCCATGGACAAGAGCAATCGAAGCGTGCTGTGGCCATTGCAGTGGCCGGTAGGCACAACTTACTACTCTCAGGCTCCCCAGGTTCTGGCAAGACCATGCTGGCCAAGGCCCTCAATAGCCTACTACCACCCCTATCAGACGAAGAGATTATAGAGGTCACAAAATTACACAGTCTAGGCGGAGAGACCATTGAGGATATCGTAACCGCTCGACCATTTCGAGCGCCACACCACACTGCCAGTCGCACCTCTATAGTTGGTGGCGGCGCCAAGGCTCTACCAGGTGAAATATCCCTAGCCCATCACGGTACCTTATTTCTCGACGAGCTACTAGAGTACCCTCGAGCCGTCCTTGAATCACTGCGCCAACCCCTGGAGGATCGTACAATTGCTATTAGTAGGGCGCAGGGCAAGTACCAGTACCCGTCTGACTTTTTACTAGTCGGCACTATGAACCCTTGTCCTTGTGGCTTTTACGGTGATGCTGAAAAGGCCTGTAGCTGCACAGCCATGCAAATAATGACCTATCAAAAGCGTCTATCAGGCCCCCTGCTTGACCGTATTGATTTGACCGTTACAGTCGCACGCGTTCCCCATAAGGACTTATTTCAGAAGAAAACGTTGACAAATTCACAACATAATCACTATGAAAATGCTATTGCTCTGGCTAGAAATTTACAAAATAACAGATATGAAAGTAGTAAGAAATACAACGGTTCTCTAACTAGCAAAGAAGTAGACAAATATATTGACCTATCAGCTGACGTGCGTAGTTTTCTGCTTAACGCCGCCAAAAAACTTGACCTAAGTGCCCGTAGCTACTTTAAGATTATCAAAATTGCCCGCACCCTTGCCGACCTAGAAAACACTAAAGACGTAGGTACTGCCCACATCGCCGAGGCTCTGCAGTACCGCCAAATTACCGCAGCTTAAGCAGCCCTGCTCAGCAGATAGGTTGCTATAGATGACGAACCCCTTGAATTTTCGCAAGGTTTTTGTTAAAATAACTGATGAAACTAATCATAACGACAACGCTCAGTTAAAAGGAGAGTTCAGCAATTAACAAATCAACCCGTATCAACGGAGCAATCCGTGCCCGTGAACTGCGTGTTATTGGCGCAGATGGCGAACAGCTAGGAATCATGTCACTACAAGATGCCCTGAAAGTAGCTGAGGATGCAGGGTTAGACCTCGTGGAGTTTTCACCAGATGCTAATCCACCTGTCGCAAAAATTATTGACTGGGGTAAGTACCAGTATCAAAAGATGAAAGATCAACAGCGCAGCAAGCGTGCCACTAAGGCAAGTGATCTTAAGCAAATGCGATTTGGTTTAAAGATTGGTTCGGGTGACCTCGATGTCAAGCTTCGTAAAGTCCGTGGCTTTTTGGCCGACGGACACAAGGTCCGCCTACAAGTAGTCTATAGAGGACGCGAGATGGCCCATAAAGAGATCGGATACGCGTTGCTTGATAGAATTATTGAAACACTCTCTGAAGAAGCAGTTGTCGAACATAAACCTCAGATGGCCGGACGCAATCTGAGCGTGGTAATAAGGAGTAAATGATGCCGAAACTAAAGACCCACAAGGGTACTGCCAAGCGAATCAAGCTGACTAGCACTGGCAAGATAACCCGACGTCGCGCATTTGGTGGACACATGCTTGCTAAGAAGTCTAAAAGCCGCAAGCGTGCCATCAACCAACCAGCAACCATAACTGGCTCAATGGCGAAGAACGTTCGCCGAGCACTAGGAGTATAGTCCATGCGAGTAAAACGAGGCGTCACCGCACGCGCCAAGCACAAAAAGATTCTCAAAGCCGCCAAGGGCATGCAGCACAACCGCACCCGAAGCTTTAGGATGGCCAAGCAGGGTGTAATTCGCGCCCTTCAGTACGCCTATCGTGACCGACGCACCAAAAAGCGCGATCTACGTGCGCTATGGATCACCCGTATAAATGCCGCTGCTCGACAAGAAGGTACGACCTACGGCAGACTAATTGCTGGCATGAAAGCTAAAAATATCGAGCTTGACCGCAAGGTTCTAGCAGAAATTGCCGTAAAAGAGCCAAAGGCTTTTGCGGCAATCGTTAAAGCTGCGATTTAATACGTAGTCAAAAAACGAAAAAACCGCACTTCCTTACTAAAGGAGTGCGGTTTTTACTTGGCAGCCCACCGATAAGCCGGGTTCTGTCGTGGGCGATCATCTATCTAATTCACCTGTTGCCAGGCGACTTAAGCGGTTATCGACCTGCGAGCGGGCCGCTCTTGGTGCAGATCTCCTTGCAGTCGGCAGGGTTTACCTCCCCTTTGTGTCACCACAAAGGGCTGTGAGCTTTTACCTTGAGAGTTAACGCTCGTGCTAGGCACTTACGCTAGAACTCCTTATCCCAGACAAGCTGGGCTCACTCGTTTCACCTTTTCCCGGACACCGTAGCATCGGGGTAGTTTCGTTTCTGTGGCACTTTCCCTAGAGTTACCTCCGGTCGCCGTTAGCGACTACCGTTGCCCTGTACTGCCCGGACTTTCCTCCCGTTGTTTATAAGCAACGGGCGATCACCTAGTGGACTGCTATTAGAAATTATAGCATATTCTTATTCTTTTGCTGGTCGAGGGTGCGATTGACCATCCCATCAGCCAGCTGGTTCAGCTCGCGTGGTATATGAACAAACTTAACTCGCTTAAACTGTCCGATCAGCTCGCGAACTCGCTCATTTACCGGCCAAAGATCACGGTTCTTGATCTTATATATACCGTTGAGTTGGTTTGCCACCAGCATACTATCGACCCTTACTTCAAGCGATTGCACACCCAGTCGCGCTGCGGCCTCTAGCCCTAGCCTAGCGCCATGATATTCTGCTTGATTGTTGGTGGTTATACCCAAATACTCCCCACCCTGGTCGATAATCTCACCGCCCTCTATCACCACATAGCCTCCAGCTGATGGTCCGGGGTTGCCCCGTGAGCCACCGTCTGTATAGACAACCACTCCCTCGTCAGACCTTTGGTCGCTCGGTGATTTAGTGCCTGAAGCTACCAAAGTTGGTGGTGTGCCTAAAATTATTTGACTAACATCGGTAATAGCCGAATTGTCTAGCTTGCCCGCTGTGTACCAGAGGTACTTGTCGTAGTAGGAGCCTAGTGATACAGCCCGCTTGGTCTTGCCGACCGACGCTCGATAAACAATCACCGCATACTGTATCGTCCGATCATCGCTATCTACATAGGTCATCGCATCGCTGAGCTGCAGGTGGAGGGATTTGCTCATGCCAAGACTATCTGAGGCGTAGCGACGCGCCGCATTTTCCGGCTGCTCCCCTTCGTTTACTCGGCCGCCAGGCAGTTCATACTTACCTAAAATAGATGACCGGCCCTGTGCCCGCCGTACTAGCAACGTTCTGCCGTCGCTGACTATGCAAATTCTGACTGAAACTCGTTGAATCATATCGTTTTTTGGTCGGGACGACTGGATTTGAACCAGCGACCTCACGGCCCCCAGCCGTGCGCGCTACCAACTGCGCCACGCCCCGATTCACTTACTATACCAAGGTCAGCCTACTTTAGTTAAGTTAACCCTTGCGGGTTAGCCGTGCGGTCACGGTTCAAGGTGAACAAGTTCAGCCTTGACCTCGACCCCGCCTCAACTTACTTCAAGCATAGCTTGCAATCAGTTTCCGGCCTTGCGGACTGCCACTGGCAGCCCTCACTACCAACTGCGCCACGCCCCGATAACTTATACAAAAAGCCCTAAAGCGTTGACCAGACACGTGACATTCCCCGCATAGATGCAAGGTGGGTGCTCGCAAAACGCTACCACGGCAACGAATCATTAGAGCTCCCTATCACAATGATGTTAGGAAAATCATTTATGCCTAGCGCCCGCCATAGGGCTACTTATAGTATAGCATAAACGGCCCTACTCAAACTTGGAAGATTAGCATAAACAGCTCGATAATACCGTTTATACCAGAGAGCATAATTCGACCAATGACCGAAGATGCCAGTATGACTATCATAAAGACAAATACTATACCAAAGCGCTCAATCTGCTCCATCACCCGCCTAGCACCCTCTGGTGCTAGAGCATAGAGCACACGTGAACCGTCTAGTGGTGGGATTGGTAGCATGTTAAATATAAAAAAGCCAAGGTTTACGCTAACCGCCGTAACAACAATTTGACCAAACAACGACACCTCAACGCCTTGGGCAGATATAACACCACTGACCACCCCAACTCCAAAAGCCAAAAAGGCAATTAGCAGGTTAGTCAGCGGACCGGCCAGTGCCACCAAGGCCGCCCCCCACTCGCCGTACCTTACCCGGTGTGGATTAAATGGTACTGGTTTAGCGCCACCAAATATAGGTGCGCCCGGTGTAAGTGCTAAAATTATCGGCAGCAGTATGCTCATAAATGGATCGAGGTGCTTTATCGGATTTAGCGTTAGGCGCCCCTGAGCCTTGGCTGTATCGTCACCTAGAAAATACCCCATGAAAGCGTGCATCGCCTCATGCAACGTCATTGACACCAAAATCACACCTAAAACAATCGCGAT
>CAZBLG010000005.1:0-20768 GCA_964492805.1 uncultured Candidatus Saccharibacteria bacterium | reverse complement strand
GAGCGCTTCCTTGCCAAGGAAGAGGCCAGGAGTTAGAGTCTCCTTACCCGCACCATAGTTTGAGTCCTACCCTTGCGGTAGGATTTTAATTATTATGAGCGCGAATAGCTCCGAACCGACCCGATAATAACAGCCTAGATCGCGACATTCAAAGTGTCAGAACTTCTTAAAATTATTTTGCTATAATTAGCATATGGATAAAGGAATTTCAGCTGAAGAAGCTTGCGCTAATAGCACAATTGGGACGAAAGAAGATTTTGAACGGCTCTGTAATCCAGACGGTACAGTAAAAAAGTCTACCAACACAACAGCTGTAAGTTTGAAAAATACAGATAGTTCAATTACGGTAGACAATATATATCTACAAACTGGTGCGGCTGTGCTAGTCATCGCAGCTGTAGTTTGGATAGCACTAGCGATGAGGAAGAGAAGAGCCAAGTAAGCACTAAAAACACCTCAATGGTTGCTTGGGTGATTTTATTTGTAGAGACATATCTTTCACTGAATCTTTTCCGCTAGTGTACAATGAAGCAATGAACATAAAAGCGGCCCAAGCTGATGTAAGGCGAATTTATCGGTGTGGCTTTGTCGGACCTCTTGTTTCGGGTGTGCTTTGGGTTGCGGCGGCGGCAATAGCCGAAGTTTACAATCAAAGTTTTGCCACGGCTTTCTTCTTTCTTAGCGGGATATTCATCTTCCCCATTACTTCGCTTATATTAAAGATGCTAGGTGGACCCTCCGGACTGCCAAAGGGGCATCCGATGACTGGCCTAGCGACGCAGGTCGCTATGACTATCCCGATCGGATTGCTGGCGTGTATTGCTATCAGTATCTTCAAACCAGAGTTGTTTTTCGCGACAGCGCTACTGATTGTCGGGGCGCACTATCTACCATTTGGCTTTCTGTATGGAATGAAGAGTTTTGTCGTACTTGCTAGCGTCTTGTCTTTTAGTGCAATCATAATGATCTATGTGTGGCGTGACCTGCTGCCATGTAGCGGCTGGATAGGCGGAATGCTGCTCGTTATCTCTTCGCTCATATTGTACATAATTTATCGTCGTAGCGTCCGCTCAGCCCAGACCAAGTAAAACATCAAGTCCTATAGGGGCTTCTGGGACAGACTTAATTAGTAGCCCAAAAAGGAGTCGGCTTTTATATCAGACTTCTCCACCCCTCGATTGATAAGCTCCTGTCTTACACTGGTGATGAACGAAGGACTTCCTGATATATAAAATACTGCACTTGTGGGCGTAGCCGAAAGAAGTTCATGAAACTCGCCTGAGGACGATGGGTAGGCGCTGAAAGTGAGCGACGACTCTGTAATTTCGCGGAATAAATGAGGTGTAGAGCTCACATGAATTAGCGAGGCAGAAAGCTCAGGGTAGTGAGACTTGGCAGCGAGCACCATGGAACGAAATGGAGTAATGCCAATCCCTTGAGCTAAGAAAACATGCTTTCGCCCTGGCTTCAAGATAAAATCCATCAACGGTCCGATCATATACACGCGGCCCCCCTCATTCAGGCCACCTAACCGTCGCTTAAACCTACTCGATAGCCTCAAATGAGTCGAAAAGGCCAGATATGTTTCGTCCGGCGATGAGGAGAATGAGAAAGGATGCGGTCGAAAAAGTCCAGGCAAGATAAATATACCGTGCTGCCCCGCCTTGTATGAAAACCCTGCTGGCTTTTCAAAGAAAAAGGTGTAGACATCACCAATTTCATGTTGTTTTTTGACAAATTTTATCCGCTGCATTGTACCCAGTTCGTTTTACTATTTATAATTTCGGTCAACGTATGCACGTTCACACCCCAAGCAGCGCTTATAGTATTCAATAAAGTGCTGCTCGATATGTAATTAGATTAACACCTCAGAGTGAGTAAGCCCATGCCTAGGGTTATGGCTAGGGCTAGCCTACCTAGATAGTATCACGTTTTCTGATTTTTGTCAAGAAGCGGAGGCGAGAATGTCAGCCTCAGACCTTGACGTAGTTTGGCGAGCCTCCCTGACACGATCCAACTCTCGACCCACTATCTCAAAAAAAATTTCATCTAACCTAGCGCAAATAGCGTCAGCATCGTCCTCCAGCTCGGCATCCCTCATCTCCTTAGGTAGTTCCGACATTTCGCCCTCCTTTGTTTGTTTTACATAGTGATATATTCGTTTTAGCACACTCGAAAACGTCTGTCAATAGCATAAGCAGATTATCTCCTGATAACCCCTATTGTACTGGTATTTTAAACTGCTCTTGCTTATACTATATGTATGAACAAGACGTGGTGGGACATCGGATCGCTCTATCAAATTTACCCTCGGAGTTTTCAAGACTCTAACGGAGATGGGATAGGTGATTTAAAAGGCATCACCAGCCGACTTGGCTATTTGTCGTGGCTTGGTGTTGAGTCTGTTTGGATTTCGCCATTTTTCACCTCGCCGATGACTGATTTTGGCTATGACGTAGCTAACTACCGGGATGTTGATCCTGTCTATGGTGACATCGATGATTTTAAAAAGCTATTAAAAACTGCTCACGACTACGGCATCAAGGTGATGATTGATCTTGTGCCATGCCATACCTCTGAGGAGCACGCCTGGTTCTTAGAGTCGCGCGAGTCTCGAGATAATCCGAAGCGCGACTATTACGTCTGGCGCGATCCAAAAGAAGATGGCAGCGCTCCGAACAACTGGCGCAGCTTGGCGGCAGGACGATCATGGACACTTGACGAGGCGACCGGTCAGTACTATCTGCATTCGTTCCTACCAACTCAGCCAGATCTGAACTGGGACAATCCGCAGGTTCGCGAGGAGATGAAAAATATCGTGCGCTACTGGTATGATATGGGCGTTGATGGACTAAGGGTTGATGCGATTTGGGGTATCTCAAAGGATCCAGACTTGGCGGATGATCCAATTAACCCTGATTATCACCACGACCTTGAGCAGTATGGCTCGTACATCCACAATAAGTGTAAGTACGGACCGAATTTCGATACCTACCTAAAGGAACTTGCTTCGGTCAGCGATGAGTACCAAGACAAGCAAATTGTATTTGAGTTTTACCCCGACGAGCAACTCGGTGATATCTACGACCAGTACGAAAGAGTGCTCAATATCCACCCTAAAGCCTCGGCTTTTTTCATGGAGTACCGACAGGACAAATGGCACGCCGACTATGTAAAAAACTCAATTGAAGAGTATCTAAAGCGAACTCATAGAAGCACGATACCCTTCTTTGGCGTTGGCAATCACGACCAGCCACGCATTTCTTCACGATTGGGAGCTGAACGAGCCCGAGCGCTTAACTTTATGAACCTGCTCACTCCAGGAATAAGCCTGGTGTACTACGGAGAAGAGATTGGTATGGAGAATGGCGATTTATCAAATGAGCAAATCCGCGACACCTTTAGCCCGAGCAATACTAAGTTTGACAGCCGCGACCTAGAGCGAACGCCAATGCAGTGGGACAGTAGTGAGTTTGCTGGATTCTCTGAGGCTCGACCCTGGCTACCGGTCCACGCCAATCGTCAAACAGTCAACGTTCTCGACCAATCAACCGATGAAAAATCATTGCTTTATATGGTGAGGAGTCTGCTTAAGATTCGCTCGGCTTATCCAGCGCTTGTTCACGGCAGTTATGAGAATATCGACGTAGGCAATGGTTATGTGCTGGCGTTTAAGCGTGAACTTTGGGGCGAGAAATTCTACGTGGTAGTAAATTTTGCCGATCAACTACAAGAATTCAAACTGCCCGAAGAGTGCCAAACTGTCCTCACTAGCAGCGTTAGCACAACGAGCGAACCTGCTCGTCTTCAGCCGTATCAGGCGGCCCTTTTTAGAGCGACTGAGTAGTTAGAGGTTTAGAAAAAAATAAAGCGTCATGAATCTGACGCTTTTTAAGTTCGGACAAAATAAAATCACTCATCACGGCGGAAGTAGATGAGGTGCGCATTCCCATAACTACGATTGTCCACCACAACAATTCCGTCTTGATGTGGCACCTCACCTCTTCCTGGATATGATAATATCATATATCCACCGACCTTGAGTAGACCCATAAGCGTTTTAACTGTGGATAACTGTGGATTATGGTAGGGCGGATCGGCGAATATAATATCGAAGCTAATTTCACCAGATGTATTGAGCCAATTACTGGCGGAGGTCGTTACGAGCGTCGACCTGCCACCCTGCCCAAGAAGATTGATATTTTCAGATAGTGTTCGCCCGGCTACTCGATCTTTCTCAACAAAAGTCACGTGCTCTGCCCCACGACTAAGAGCCTCTAGGCCAATTGCACCACTTCCGGCAAAAACATCGAGCACTCGTGCACCCTCTAGCGCCTGGTCGAGGCTGTTAAACATCGACGAACGGACCCGTTCGCTCATCGGATGAGTTGTCGAGCCGGGCGGAGTAGTGATAAACCGCCCACCAAACTCCCCGGCGATAATTCTCACACGCATTAGCTACTCTAGCTCCTTCTGGGCACCCCAGACTGCGCTCATCCAGCCAAGTACCACCGCCCTAATGATCAAAGGCATCAGTACCTTGTTAGTCTGCCTAGCCAAATCTGTTGTCCAGCCAGCGCGAGAAAACTCTTCATACATCTTCATACTTGCGACCTGGTAGACGCTCCTGACAAAGTAGCCTCTATAGCCCTCTTCTTCTACCTTAGTGATGTCTGTTGCGTCCGGTCGACCATCGTGAAAGCGCTGATAAGGCACTACACTGGCTACGCCGACCTCAAAGGCCAGATGCGTGGTCATAGCCCCTCGCGCACCCCAGTACTTCCAGTTGTTGCGAAGCAGCTGCACCGGTGTACTTCCCGTCATCATTCCCTTTTTGACAATTGACGTTCGAGTCTCAAGCCCCTGGCCGCCCCTTAGATCTGCCAATACCTCCTCGAGTGGAAAGTGGTGAGCCGGGGTCAGCCCGTCAGTGATTGCATGGGCCAGCCAGGACGCCTCAAAAGCCGCTCGCTCTTGATTGCTGGCGACCAGAGCTTTAGTTAGATTATTGATGTGCTGCTCGATCATGTCCAGCAGCGGAGCGTCGTGAGCTCTGTCGGGATTTATAAAGTGCCATGGCTCATCGATACTGGGACTTTTTCGCTTGATACCGTCTGGGCCGTTTTTTCCTTCAAAATGTAGGATTTGTTTAGAACCAGGAAAATCTATTTTTTCAGGCAACAAAACCTGCAGGTGCCTACGAGCAACTCGGTCTATCTTCTGGTGTACCCCCATGAGGCGTCCAGATTTGGTGTTAAAAGTCGTTCCAGAGTACATAATTAGTTTAAAGTGGTTAATCTTTGGTAGCGAGAAACTGCTCTCGCCAGGTGAGTATATTGTACCAAATCCTCGTTTGAATCAAGAAATTGGATGGCTGCATCCTGGGCCCGGGCAATAAGTTTCGTATCAGCCAAAGTGGCAATTTGCAGATTTAGTGCTCCATGCTGGGCTCGTCCATAAATCTCACCCGGGCCTCGCAAGCTGAGATCAACCTCGGCCAAGTGAAAACCGTCTTGGGACTTTTCGATTTCTTTTAGCCTGGCGCTCGGTTTGTCGTGGTTGCTCATCATTAGGTGGCAATAGCTCTTGTGACCCCCGCGACCAACTCGACCGCGCAACTGATGTAGCTGACTTAAGCCAAAATGATCGGCATTTTCAATCAGCATCACGGTGGCGTTGGGAACATTGACTCCTACCTCAACTACAGTAGTACTAACCAGTATGTCGATTTCTCCGACAGAAAACTGCCTCATCACTGATTCTTTTTCATCTGCCTTGAGCTTACCGTGCAATAGGCCTATGCGCCTAGAGGTAAAGACTGTACTTTTGAGTTTTTTGTATTCCGCCTCGACGCTTTTTCGGTCGTTATCGGGATTTTCATCAATTAGCGGGCAAACTATATATGCCTGGCGACCACTTTTAATCTCTTGCTCGATTGACTGATAAAGCTCAGGGGCACTAGTCGGAGACCAAATTTTTGTGGTGATTGGCTGTCGTCCGGCCGGTAGCTCATTGAGGACTGAGACTTCAAGCTCGCCATAGAGTGTCAAGGTCAAGCTTCTAGGAATTGGCGTAGCGGTCATCGAAAGCAGGTGTGGCATATACTGAGACTTTTCCAATAGTGCTTGACGCTGATTAACCCCAAACCGATGCTGCTCATCAATCACCACAAAACCCAGTCGATGATAGTCGACGCCTTTTTGAATTAGCGCATGGGTGCCTACTACTACGTCTATTTCACCGCTAACTAGTCTTTTAAGAAGCTCTTTGCGCGGCTTTGCCTTTACGCTACCACTAAGTAGCGCCACCGACACGCCAAATGGCTCTAATAGCTCTACTAGTGTCTGGGCGTGCTGTGAAGCTAGTATCTCGGTTGGTGCCATGATTGCAGTCTGTAGTCCAGCGTGAGCCGCCTGACGAGCTGCCAAGCCAGCCACTACAGTCTTGCCTGAGCCGACATCTCCCTGAAGTAGACGGTTCATCGGGTGAGTTGACTGAAAATCTTGCAAAATCTGCCAAGCAGCCCGTCGCTGAGCATCGGTTAGTGCAAACGGCAGGCCTGCAACAAATTTCTTGACAGTTGGCTGATCAAACGGAATCACCCAGCCCTTTAGCTTGGAGTGTTCGCGCTTGTTAAGCTGGGCTGCTAGAAGCATTTCAAACAGTTCTTCAAAAGCCAGTCGCTCTTTGCCCTTGACTATATCCTCATGAGTCTCGGGAAAGTGTAGCGACGCCAAAGCCTCGGCTCGACTAATTAGCTTCTGGGACTTGACTATGCTCTGTGGCAGAGTCTCATTTGTAAATTCTATCAGTGGCTTTAATTGCCTAATAATATCGCCGATAACTCGTGGTTTTAAATTCTTAATACTTCGATAGACTGGAACTATTTTCTCGCTAGCTGGCTCGTCGGGTTTTGCCTGCTCCTCAACCTGCTCAACCGACGGGTTGGTTAGTTGATAGCGATTGTACTGAAAGCTAAACTGCCCAGAAAACAAAAAGTACCGGTCGGACTTTAATTGGGTCTCACGGTAGGGCTGATTGAACCAAACTGCCTTAACCTTGCCGCTGTCATCGGCCAGCACTGCAGTAGTCAGCCGCATACCCCGCCTGACCGGGCGCGTTGAAATTGACTCACACTTTGCCCTGACCACCACGTTACCAGGCTGCAGCTCAGAGATGCTAGTTACTTCTGAGAAATCATCATATTTCCTCGGCAGGAAAACGATGGCATCTTCGGCAGTCAGTAAACCAGCTGCCGTCAATAGCTCGGTGGTCTTTGGACCAACCCCCTTAACCTTGGACAGTAGTGTCGTCAGCTTCATTTACTGAACGCGGCTGAGCGCCTCATCCGACAACTTAGCAAACAGCTGACCTAGATAGTCCTGGACTTGCTGATAATCTGCCTGCGGGTCTACTGAGTCAGTCTGCCACTGGATATAGAACTTTAACTTAGGCTCGGTACCACTTGGCCTGATAGTGATGCGTCGACGTGGATCACCTAGCTCGAACACCAGCACATTACCCTTGACGCAGTCTATTGCCTCAACTTCACCATTAGACGAATGTTTTTCAAGCGACATATAGTCTAGCGTAGCAGTAACTTGCTCGCCAGCTATCTGAGTCGGTGGATTGTCCCTAAATGACGACATAATCTTTTGCATGGTTGCAAAACCTTGGGCACCTGGATAAACCGCAACGTCAAGTGTCTCGACATATAAGCCAACCTCCTGGTAAAGCTCCATCAGCCGATCGACCAGAGTTTTGCCCTGCTGCTTTAGCTCAGCGGCGTACTCAGCCATCGGCAGAGCACCGGTAGCACCATCTTTATCGCGTGCATAGTCGCCCTTTAGTAGACCATAACTCTCCTCGCCACCAATAACATATACCTCGTCAGTACCTTCTTTGCGGCGAATCACTTCACCAACGTACTTAAAGCCAATTAGTAAATTGTCATAAATGGTCACGCCATATTTTTCGGCCAGAGCTGTCAGCATATCGGTGGTAACAATGGTTTTGACGATGTAGTGCTTTGGTGTCAGCAGACCCTTGCTAAACAGCTTGGACAATGAATAGTCAGTCGCTAGCACTGCCGCTTGGTTACCAGTCAGCTGAATGGCTCGGTCGTTATGATTGACAATGACCGCAATTCGATCAGCATCAGGGTCATTAGTAATAGCTATATCAGCCCCAGTAGCTATCATCTTGTCGATAGCCATCTTGTTAGCAGCTGGCTCTTCGGGGTTTGGCTTGCCGGTTGGAATTGTTGGAAAGCTACCGTCTGGCACCATCTGCTCCTCGACTGTATCAACCGTAAAACCAGCTTGCTCAAGTACCGGCAGGGTATTGGTCTGGCCAGCCCCATGTAGTGGTGAGTAAACAATTGATAAGTCGCGAACTTCACCCTCAGCCTGCTCCAAGACAGCCTGATAGTACGCCTGGTCAACCTCGTCGCCAATAATCTCAATCTGACCCGACTGCACGCCAGCCTCAAAGCTATCTAGTGCTTGAATCTCGGCAATAGCCGCTGCCATATCCAGCACACCACGATCATGCGGCGGCACAATCTGGGCGCCGTCACTCCAGTAGGCCTTAAAGCCGTTGTCAGATGGTGGATTATGGCTGGCGCTCACCACGATTCCAGCGACGCATCCCAAATGTCTAACGGCGAAGCTAAGTTCAGGGGTGGCCCTGAAACTTTCGAATATATAAGTCTTGAAACCATTGGCGGCACAAACTTGAGCCACGTACTGACTAAGTTCTGGCGAACTAAGTCTGGTATCACAAGCAATAACTATCCCCTTAGACGGGGCAGCCTCATCAAATGACTGAGCATACTGACACAGCGCCTGGGCCGACTCGCCCATAGTAACTCGGTTGATACGATTTGAACCCACGCCGACAACACCTCTTCGCCCACCAGTACCAAATTCGATCACCTGGAAGAAGGCGTCTTCTAAGTCTTGCCACTGCTCAGCCTTTAGCATTTGCTCAAGCTCCTGGCGATACTCGGCATATTTCGACTCAGTTAGCCACTTGTTGATATTCTCGACTGCGCTAGTTGAGAGATGTTGCTCCATTGATTAATCCTCGCTATCAGTTACTAGTAGAAATGTATTCTTGCCCTTTTTGACTAGGCTAGTCTGGTGAATTGGCTGGTCTTCGCTAATTTTTTGGCTGTTGATGGAGACCGCACCTGATGAAATCAGTCGTCTAGCTTCACCGTTCGAAGATGCCACCCCACTAACTACAAGCGCTTCAATCACCCCAACACCGACTGAAACTACCGGTATTTCGCGGGACAATACTGCTATATCATCGTCAGACAGCGACCTAAAGTCCCCGCCGCCAAACAACACTTCAGTTACCCTTTCGACCGCCTCGCGTCGCTTTTCTCCGTGAACGATGTCAGTTACATTGCGGGCTAGGACTTTTTGAGCTGAGCGCGCTCCAGGATTTATGGCATGATTTTCGGCAATTGCCTCAATGGTGTTTTGATCAAGTGTGGTGTAGATTTTCATATAGTCAATCACCCCGTCGTCATCTACGTTTAGCCAAAATTGATAAAACTGATAGACGCTAGTCTTGTTTTCGTTCAGCCAGATTGCACCGCTTTCAGACTTGCCAAACTTCTGTCCGGTTGTTTTGTTGACAACTAGAGGAGTTGAATAAACATGAGCCTCACCGCCCTCTAACTTGCGGACCAGGCTGACACCGGTGGTTGAGTTGCCCCACTGATCGGCACCACAAAGCTGCAGAGTTACGCCATGTTCGCGGTATAGATGCAAGAAATCATAGCCTTGAATCAATGAGTAGCTAAACTCCGCATAGCTAATACCGCTGCCACCCTCACCAATGCGCGATTTAACAAATTCCCGATCAAGCATCTGCGTCATTGAAACGTGCTTTCCAACCATGTGCAGGAAGTCAACATAGTTTATGGACTTGAACCAGTCATGATTGTCGACTAAATGAAATTCGCGTCCTGCAAAAAGACGCTTGTACTCACTGGCGATAGCATTTTTGTTGTGTACAACGTCTTCTTTCGAGCGAAGATCTCGCTCGTCTTTTTTGCCGTCCGGATCGCCAATCATTCCGGTAGCACCACCGACTAGCAGATATGGCTCATGTCCATGTTCGGCAAAAAGCCTGACCATCATCGCTGATGCGAGGTTGCCAATTGTCATACTGTCCGCACTTGGATCGACACCAAAGTAAAACTTTTGCGGCTCATTTACCTCTGTTATATCAGTAAACGTCATTTGATTGACGAAACCCCTCCACTGTAGCTCATCTGATAATTGCATATCTCTCCTTTTCCCTTCCAAGTATAGCAAGTTTTTTAGCCTGAGACGAACGCTAATGGTGTATAATAGTGGGTGTAACTAGTGCTTTTATGGGAAGGAAGCTGTGAAGAAGAAAACCGTACGAAAAACTAAACGCATGAGCGTCTATGCTAACTTGGCACACAAGCGCAAGACAAAAAAGGATGTATCCTCACGTAAGCGAGCTGAGTATTTAGCTACGCTACCAAAACATCCCGTGAAGCGTTTTCTACACAGACTACACCCTAAGAGGGTTGCCTCTTATTGGTTCTCAAAACGTGGCGGAATTATGGCGCTGAAAATCATCGGTGTTGGAATATTGGTAAGCATACTGTTCGTTGGCGGACTGTTTGCGTATTTTCGAAAAGACCTCGATAGGATCCGCCCAGGAGAGATTGCCAAGCGCGTCCAAACAACAGTTACCAAATACTACGACCGCAACGACCAACTCCTCTGGGAGGACAAAGGAACTGGCAATTACAAGTTAGTTGTTGACTCAGACCAGCTTAGTGACAACCTTAAACATGCAACGGTTGCTATTGAAGACAAGGACTACTACAAGCACAACGGCGTCAGCATATCTGGTATGACTCGAGCCTTTGTTAGCAATGCCTCGGGCAATCAAGTTCAGGGTGGATCAACCCTAACCCAGCAGTTGGTTAAACAGGTATTTTTTGCTGAGGAGGCGGGTGAGCGTGGAATTAGAGGTATTCCCCGAAAGATCAAGGAAGTTATCCTGGCCATCGAGGTAGAGCGGATGTATAACAAAGATCAGATCTTAGCACTTTACTTGAATGAGTCGCCATACGGTGGACGCCGTAATGGTGCAGAATCAGCTGCTCAAACCTACTTTGGCAAGACTGCCAAAGACCTAACAGTGGCAGAGTCTGCCCTACTGGCATCGATTCCGCAGAATCCATCCTACTTCAACCCGTACAATCCAGAAGGTCATGAGGCGCTAATTGGACGGCAGCATACGGTCATTAGCTATATGGCCGAACAGGGCTATATCACTCAAAAACAAGCCGATGAGTCTAAGGCCTATCCAATCTTAGATAATATTCGTCCGATGTCTGATCAGTTAGAGAACATAAAGGCACCACACTTCGTGCTGATGGTACGCTCTGAACTTGAAAAGGAACTGGGCGAAGCTGTAGTTGGTCGCGGTGGCCTAACAGTAAAGACCACTTTAGATATTCGAATTCAGGAAAAGCTCGAAGCCGAAACCAAGGCATTCTTTGATACCGGCGGACCGGCCTCTAGAAATATTAGCAACACTGCCGCGACAATTGAAGACACCCAGACTGGTCAAATTGTTGCCCTAACCGGCAGTCGTGACTTTAGCTACCCGGGGTTCGGCCAGGACAATGCCGCTACCGCCTTCATCCAACCTGGCTCAACTATCAAGCCATTTGTCTATGCTCAGTTGTTCAAAGACAAGGGCTCTGACCAGCTTAACTATGGCAGCGGCACAGTACTAAGAGATGAAAATATCGATAGAATTTATGGCGCTAAATTGTCCAACTGGGATAATCGCTTCATGGGTAACCTGACCATACGACAGTCGCTTGCTATATCTCGCAACACCCCAGCAGTCAAGGCAATGTACATAAACGGTGTCGAAGAGACCATTGCTGGAATTCGAGAAATGGGCAACAAAGACTATTGTGCGCCCGAAGAAGCCGCTGGCGGGCTATACCTCTCTTCAGCTATCGGAGCCTGTGGATCTAAAGAGATCGACCTAGTAAATGCCTACGGCACCCTCTCGCGCATGGGTGTGCACAAACCCTCATCGTCAATTCTCGAAGTAAAGAACAGTCAAGGCGACACCCTAAAGAAGTGGAAAGACGAAGCCAAGGAAGTACTAGACCCCCAGGTTGCCTACATCATCAACGACATCCTAGCTGATCAGCGAGCCGCCTCATCACTCCACGGATTTGGCACCACCACCGTACCGGGTGTACGCACTAGCGTAAAAACCGGAACTTCCGACCGCGACTCAAAGCCAAAGGATCTTTGGATCAACTCCTATAGTCCAGTGCTTTCAATGGGGCTTTGGCTAGGTAATTCAGATACTAGTATCATTAACGACGTAAACTCCGCCTACGGCATGCCGATAGTCAGAAGTGTCATGTCATTTGCCCACACTGAAATATACGCCAAAGAAGACCGCTGGAATCCTAACATGTGGTTCAATCGTCCGCCTGGGATTCAACAGGTCGGCGGTGAAATGTACCCCTCGTGGTGGAATAGAACTCAAGGCCGAACAAATGCAAAACTGACATTTGACCGCGTCTCGAAAAAACGAGCAACCGAGTGTACGCCGCCAGCTGCTCGAATTGAACTAGATGTACTCAAGTCAGTCGATCCGATAACTAAATCCGAAGTTTTCACCGCGTCCGATGGCTATGATGCAACCAGAGAAGACGACGCCCACAGCTGTGACGACACCAAGCCCAGGATTGCCAACATTAGCCAGCAGGGCGGTACGGTCACTGTCAGTGTTAATAGAGGCACGTTTGGCCTAGCGACTATCGATATACTACGGAATGGTCAGTCGATAAAGAGCGAGAGTGTTAACGCAAACGGTGGCACGGTTACTGTAAATATCTCCTCCTCAAGTGAACCTCAGACTATCACGGTGAACCTCAGGGACGAGGGCTACTATACGGCATCAGACTCTAGGACCTTTACCTTCTCCTCAGGCGATGATGACGACGACTGAAGAGGTAGGCGCCCCGGCAGTCGTCGTCGCTAGGTAAGTTTACTCCTGGCTATCGATTAGCTGCATCAAATCAGATTCGCGTTGAGCTGAAGTCCTGTTGCGCTTGCGCGCTGCAGGTGGACGCGTCTGGGTCTTTTTCGCTGGCTGGACTGGCGGATCAGCTTTAACTTCATCCTTACGTCGTTGAAATGGTACCCTTTGTTTAATCTTGTCGACGGCTGCAGGACGCCTGCTGGTATTTGACCGGGTAGAAGATGCCGTTGAGGCTACTGACTGCTTCTTCGCCGGCTGCGGCGAGTCTTGTTGAACCGGCTTGGCAAACATCATTTTACCCGCATCGGTTTGCAGGCTTCTTATAATTTCAACTTCGCGACTTTTTCCAATATACTTTTTTGCCTGCTCGACTACTACCATTGTGCCGTCACTCAAGTAACCAACTGCCTGGTCACTACCCTGCCCTTTTTGAGTTAGTTCGATAGTTAAAGTATCGCCAGGAAGGTGCATCATCCTCAGCGACTTGGCTAGCTCATTTATATTGAGCACGTTAACACCCTCGACTTGCGCTACCTTGTTTAGGTTGTAGTCTAGTGTCAAAATTGCGCTATCGGTCTCTTTGGCTAGTGAGATTAGGCGCTCATCAACTCCATGGTCAGTTCGGATATTGTCTTGGAGCAGTGAGAATGATGTACCTAATAAGTCCTGAAGCACCTTCACCGCATCCAGTCCTGACCTGGCCCTCTCACGCTTTGCATGATCTGAGCCGTCGGCTAGTAGCTGCAGTTCTGCTAAGACACTTTTTGGTACAATCACCTGACCGAGCAAAAAACCCGTCCTAGCAAGATCAACCACCCGCCCGTCCATAAGCACCGAGGTGTCAACCAGCATCGAGATCGGCTTAACTTCGTGTCGCTTCTTTGGACGGTGCAGCAGGTAAACCTCTGCGATAACTGCCAATAGCAGTATGATTATGATAATTTCAAATGTTTTATCCATGTTATTCCTTTGTTATTTACTGTAAGTAGTCTATTAATGCCTGTCTGAGGTCGCCGACCCCACGCACGAATTTGTCTGTACTGTGTATTTTTGGAGCGATAGCGTAGGTAAATCCAAGCTTTTTCGCCTCTTTGATCCGGGTGTGCCAGCCACTGGCTGATCTCACCTCGCCACCCAGCCCAACTTCGCCAAACACCACCGCTTCGTCGCTTAGTTTTTTGCCGGCACTGGCACTGGCTATGGCCATTGCTACGGCTAGGTCCGCTGCTGGATCACTCAGGCGCAAGCCTCCGACTACATTGACAAATATATCCTTGTCGGACAACTTCAGCTTGGTCCTGCGCTCTAGTACCGCGACCAGAAGGTTTAAGCGGTTGAGATCAAACCCACTAGCTGTCCTCTTGGGGTAGCCGAAGCTTGTTGGATTTACTAAGGCCTGAATCTCCACCAAAAGAGGGTGAGCACCTTCAAGCGTAGCTAAGACGATTGACCCGTCTAAATTTTGTCGTTCAGCCAGCAAACTAGCTGAGGGGTTGGCGACAATCTGCAGACCCTTATCGGACATCTCAAATATCGCAGCCTCAGTGGTCGATCCGTAGCGGTTCTTCTGCGCCCTGACTACCCTAAAACCACCGTAGCGATCACCCTCAAAGTTCAACACTACGTCAACCAAATGTTCTAAGACCTTAGGTCCAGCAATCGAACCCTCCTTAGTGACGTGGCCGACAAGAATAACCGCGGTACTCGTAGACTTAGCCGCTCTTATAATAACATTGCTTGAGTTAGTTATCTGGCTAACTGAGCCGGGAGCTGAGCTAATCTCAGCTAGTGAAAGAGTTTGGATAGAGTCAACGATGACCAGCTTGTACTTGCCAGTGCGAATTGAAGCGGCAATATCCTCAGCGCTATTGCTTGAGGCTAGTTGCAGTCCATTGTTGCTTTTTGAGCCAAGCCTGTCGGCGCGAAGTTTTATTTGCTGAATCGACTCCTCACCACTGACATACAAAACATCATTGGCCTGCCCTGTAGTGATAGCTATTTGAGTTAGTAATGTACTCTTGCCGATACCTGGCTGTCCAGCTACCAGAACTACGCCCCCCTCCAAGAAACCACCGCCTAACACCGCGTCAAGATCGTCTATGCCTGTGTGCATTCGTCCGGCCTTAGTTTCATTGGCAGCTGTCTGCTGTAGCTTCGTTGCCGTCAGTTCACGCCCCGTCCGCGAGCTTTTTGCCACCGCCGAAGCTCCGTCAACCTCAGCTACTTGCTCTACTAGCGAATTCCATTCACCACAATTATCGCATCGCCCAGACCACTTTGAGCTGGCAACACCACACTGCTGACAAACATACTGACTTCGCTTTTTAGCCACCCCTACTCTACAGCCTCAAGACTATCAATGCTTTTATTGAGTCGCTCCATCTGTACACCTAGGGTATTTAGTCGATCCACATCCCTATTATACGCATCAATCGCTAGGATAAGTTGATTTTGTCGATTATTAAGTGCGCTGGACTGACTGACCAGCCTAGAGCGCTCTCGGTCAAATTCCTGCCGAGACGAGAAACCTCCAGATACAGCCCGTTGGTTGAACACTGTGACTTGCTGGTTGGCGCGGGCTATATCCGCCTCGTAGCTTGATCGCATATTGGCAATCTCCCTAGATCGCGCTTCCAAGTTCTGCACCAAAGTAGACATCTCCTGCTCAATGTCTTCAAACTTCTGAGCATACGAAGCATAAAGAGCTACTAGTTTTTGTCTGTCGCTAAAGAACTTATCATAATACTCTTCTAGCTCTGGCCCTATGTCGCTAAATTCAGTTGGAATGATCGAGTGGAGCTCATTGATTAGTGAGCTTGGCTCATTTCTCTCATAGTAGTCCATCCTCTCTTCAAGCTTGGGGGTTTTTAGCCTTTGATAGGCTGCCTCCAGCGGTCCTCTTAGCTGATCAATCTCGTTTTGAGACAGTCGATCAAATACCACGTGGAGCATTTCGTGTGCTGAGGTTACTTCACGAATACCGTCTAACTGTTCATCCTGTATGTCATAAATGTGCGTCCTGTCAGTTGCGGGATTGTAGCAGCCTAGTACTGGACTTGCTCGCTCAACCCGTGGACACCTCTCATTGAACTGATCGGCCCCCACTAACTCTGGCTTAGAGACGTAGAAGTAGAACCGACCCTTGTCGGAAAGACTAGTCCGATTCGCCAGATGAGCAATCTCAAAAGATGGCTCATATGACCAAACTGTAAACTGATCAATTATCCGCTGTTGATAAACAAGCCCTAGTGTCATCGCCCCTATTAAAATGGCCAAAAATAGGCCAGAGACGACTTTACGCACCCTTCTTCACCTCAATTACCACTTGTCCGTTCTTAGTGCGGGCCTCCAAAATATCCCCCGGTTGACTGTCGCCATCAATCAGCACGTCAGCAACTGCGCCGACTAGCTGTCGCTCAATTACCCGCCGAAGTGGCCTGACGCCGTGTCGCTCGTCATAACCCTCATTGGTCATCAGCCGCTTGGCGCTTGGCATAATGCGCAAACTTCGACCCTGCGCCCCAACCAGTGCAATCGTCTCGCTAGCCATGAGGTCAAATATTCTACCGACAGCCCGTTTGGTTAGCGCTCGGAAAGTTACAATCCCATCAAATCGATTGAGTAGTTCTGGTCGCATGATATCTTCAAGCTCTCGTCTGGCTTCTTTAGAATTTCGCTCGTGTAGATCCTGCACATGCTGGTCCTGTTTCTTTGTCGTTGACTGGAAGCCAAGCTCCGCTTCTCGCACCATCTTCTCCGCGCCAACGTTGCTGGTGAGGATGATAATAGTCTGCCTAAAACTAACCACCTTGCCCTTGGCATCGGTCAGCTGCCCGTCCTCAAGCAACTGTAGCAGTAGATTTAGTACATCCGGATGAGCTTTTTCAATCTCATCGAAAAGTACAATACTATACGGTCGTCGTCTAACAGAATCAGTCAACTTGCCGCCGTCCTCATAGCCAACATATCCAGCTGGTGCTCCGACTAGCCTTGAGGCGGTGTGCTTTTCGCCCAGCTCACTCATATCAATCTTGATTAGTGCCTTCTCGCTGCCAAACACCTCTCGCGCCAATACGCGGGCTAGTTCTGTCTTGCCTACACCAGTAGGACCTAGGAAAACAAATGAACCAAGTGGTCGACTGGCCGATGCTAGGCCGCTACGCGCTCGCTTAATCGCACGCGACACTTCGTCAATTACATCATCTTGACCGACGATGTGTTTTTTCAGACGAGCCTCTAGTTTAGACAAAGTTTTCAACTGATTATGGTCGATATGCGCCAGTGGTATGTCGGTCATCGCCGCCACCGCCCGGCGCACGTAGCGTTCTGTTAACTCTAGCTCGGGTCCCTTACTACTGTTAAGCTTTTTTGCCGTCTCTTCAAGTTGTATCAACTGTACCTTATGTAGAGCCGCCTGTTCATAGTTTTGCTCTTCGACGGCGATATCAATTTTCCGAGCCAGCTGCTTAATCTGCCGGTCATAACGATGTTTTTTGGAGGAAGTCGGGGCTTTCTCAGACCTCAGTAGCGCCGCAGCCTCGTCAATCACGTCAATCGCCTTGTCTGGCAACTGTCGATCAGCCACATAGCGCTCAGACAGCTCTACTGCTTGACGAAGCACTTTCTCCTCAATCGCCACCTGGTGGTGCGACGCCATTCGACTGGCTAGCCCCTGCACCATCATCATCGCCTCCTCTACCGAAGGTTCCTCAACCACCACAGTCTGAAAACGACGCGTTAGAGCCATGTCTTTTTCGATATGCTTTCGATATTCGTCGAAAGTTGTTGCGCCGATCATCCGGATTTCACCACGCGCTAGGGCTGGTTTTACGATATTGGCCGCATCCATTGATCCTTCGCTGGCCCCTGCACCGACTAGTACATGCAACTCATCGATAAAAACTATAATCTCCGGGTGTTTTTTAAGAACTGTCAGGACTTTTTGTAGCCGCTCCTCAAACTCTCCTCGGTATTTCGTACCAGCAATCATTGCTACTAGATCTAGTTGAAATAGCTGCCTACCCAACAAAAACTCTGGCACCTTACCATCAGCGATCCTCTGGGCCAAACCTTCTACTACCGCCGTTTTGCCAACTCCAGGTTCGCCTATGAGAGCTGGGTTGTTTTTCCTGCGCCTACCTAGAATAGTAACCATCCGGTCGATTTCTTTTTCTCGACCAATCACTGGATCTAGTTCGTTATTAAGCGCCTGCTTGGTTAAGTTTATGCCATACTTCTCAAGCGCACCCATATCTTTTGACTTGGTAGTGGCGCCTGGCTCGGCCATAGATTCGTACTGTTGCCGATCAAACATCTGCTCTAAATCTGCTCGAAGTGTCTCAATATCAACGTTCATATCCTTAAGCAGCTGCGTAGCTCGCGCCTCCATCTGAGATACAATACTGTAAACCAGATGCTCCGTTCCGATAAATTCTTGGCCAAACTCTATCGCCAGCTGCCAGGCTGTACGAATGGTTTGCATGATCTCTTGACTGACACCACGCTCATTCATCACAACGACAAACGACCGAGGAGTTAGATCCAGTGCCGTCTCAGCCCTTTCAAGCGTTACGCCACTATCAGCTAGCACCCTTGCACCCAGTGAAGAGTTCTGAGCCAGCACCCCGAGCAGTAAATGCTCCGTGCCGACATAAGGGCTACCGTTGCCAAAAGCAATCGCCCCAGCTCGCTCAAGACTTGCCCTGGCGGTATCGGTTAGCCGATTTTCTAGTTCTGAAAAATCTTCAGGCATAATATTATTATAATTCCTCCACCTCAAAATATCTACTCTACCAGTATACGCAAAATTAGCACTCGAGTCAAGCGAGTGCTAATTTACCTCTTAGCGCTTTGTCTACAGGTGCCTACTCAGCCACCTCTTCAACAACACTCATCAAGCTGTCTTCAATGTTCTTGCGCGGTTTAGACTCAGCCTTTACGGGTGTCTTAGCCTCAATATCCAGCTCATAGCCAGTCAAGCGGCTGGCCAGGCGAACATTTTGCCCAGCTCGGCCGATTGCAATTGACTGCTGATCTTCAGCCACATACACCGTCGCCCTTTTAGCAGCTTCATCGACCGACACGCTCAAGACATCCGCCGGACTCATGGCGCTAGCGATAAATGCCGCCGTATCCTCTTCGTAGGGTATGATGTCGATCTTCTCTTGATCGCCAGTCTCATTCATCACCGCCTGAACCCTGGTTCCATGTCCACCGACAAACGTTCCGACCGGATCAATTCCCGGCAGTACCGATGCAACAGCAATCTTAGTCCGTCGTCCAGCTTCGCGGGCAATCTTCTTGATTTCAACTGCGCCAGTTTCCATCTCCGGAACCTCCTGACTGAACAGATGGCGTATGAAGTCTTCATTGCCACGAGACAAAATCAACTGCGGTCCGCGACCTTCACGCTCAATATCCTTGATATAAACCTTGATACGACGGCCAACACCATAGTATTCACCCTGAATCTGTTCACTCTGAGGCATAATTCCCACTGCCTTGCCCAGCTCAACTCGCACCACTCGTGGCTCAACACGCTGCACCGTACCATTGACGACTGTACCAATCTTATCTTCAAATTCAGCCAGCACCACCTCGCGCTCCGCCTCGCGTAGTCGCTGCAAGATAACTTGCTTGGCAGTTTGCGCCGCCACACGGCCAAAGCTAGTAACTTCATGCCCATCTTCGATCACACCGCCAATTTCAGCATCTTTTTTGATCTTTTTAGCATCTTCTAGCGTAATTTGCGTCAGCTCGTTCTCAAACTCTTCATCCTCGACAATATCGCGCACCACATAAACCGTCGCTGTACCATCAACTATGTTGAGGCTGGCTCGAACGTTTTGCTCGCGCTCACCATTATCTCGTCGCCAAGCGGCTGCAATTGCCTGCTCAATCACCTCTAGAACCGTATCTTCGGGCAAGTTCTTTTCTTCTGCGATTGTACGCAGAGCTAGGGTTAACTGCTTAATATTCAAATCTTCCATATAATCTCCTTGTTGTTTACCTATTATACTACGCTATCGTCCTCTTGTGGCCACTCTCCCTTTAATCACCCTTTAGACGAAAAACTCCGACCTACGTGGCCGGAAACATATCAACTCTCTTAGAGTATAGCACAGGTGGCGGGTGTTTGTCAATAGAGCTACCTTATCTTGGCAGCTCGATCGTGCACCTACTCAGAGTATCCGCTATGGTCGCCTTCTCCGCCTCAGTCACCCATAGTGCATACTTTTTCTTGACAGCCACTTGCCGGGCGACGTACTGACAGCGAAAGGACTTGTTTGGCGGCAGCCAGGTAGCAGCGTCGCCGTCGCCTTTTTGTTGATTGGCTACACCGCTGACTGCTAAAAGATTTAGCGGATCGTTAGAAAATTCGACTCTTTTTTCATAATCAAGCTGCTGGGCGCCTTTTTGCCAAGCATCGCTGAGGGCAACAACATGGTCAATTTGCACCAGTTGACTGCTCGACTCTCCTCGCTGAAACTCAATTGCTTCACCAGTGTAGGGATCGTTCAGTTCGCCACGCTGAACTAGACAGCTGTCGTCGACCGTCACACCCTCAAGGTCGCGTGACAAAATGATATTTCGCATATCGCACAGGCCTTCGCGCGACCAGCCATTGCCAAACTGAGCGCGAGTGTAGCCAGTCTTTGGGGCTCTGCCTTTGACCGTCAACGACTCCA
>CAZBLG010000004.1:20434-22673 GCA_964492805.1 uncultured Candidatus Saccharibacteria bacterium | reverse complement strand
GAAGTAAGGGCCGATATCGTAGTTTCTAATGCCGATCTTTACCATACCGAGACGGCGCTACTAAAACCACAACATCAAAGCTTCCCAGAAAAATACTGGAAGAAGCGACAGCCGGGTCCAGGGGCTTTACTGGTGTCAATTGGCGTTAAGGGTGAATTACCAGAGCTAGAGCACCACAACCTATTTTTTGTCGATGACTGGCGAGGTAATTTCAGAGCAATCTATGAGGATCAGGAGATTCCAAAGGACCCTTCGCTATATGTATGCAATCCCACGAAAACTGACCCGAGCCTAGCGCCCGAGGGGCATGAGAATCTCTTTTTCCTAGTGCCTATTCCGGCTGGGGTAAGTCTCGATGAAAAACAACAGCAAGAGCTGGCTAGTGCGTCAATTGCCGCCTTCGCCAAGGCAGCAAATATCGCTGACTTGGCTGAAAGAATCGTCGAGCAAAACATCTTTGGGCCACAGGACTTCAAAGACCGCTTCAACGCCTGGGAGTTTAACGCTTTTGGCGGCGAGTCTCACCTGCTCAGCCAAAGTATTATATTCCGCACACCAAACAAAAGTCGCAAGGTAAAAAATCTTTACTACGTCGGGGCTGGATCACTACCGGGCATTGGCCTACCGATGTGTCTTATCAGCGCCCAGCTGACGTTCAAGCGCATCACCAACAACCGCACCGCCGGCCCACTCGAAAAAGAGGATTTTTAAAGTGCAATATGCCTACCTGGGCGCTCTACTGCTCAGCCTAATAAGCATGATAATACTTGATAGGCGCTTTAACCTTGCGCTTTTTCATAACCTGCGTCGCACGCTAATTAGTGTTGGTATTGGAGTGGCGATATTTATCATTTGGGATATATTTGGCATTGCGCTTGGGATATTTTTTAGTGGCCAGTCGCCATATATGCGTGGCTTATATTTGGGTCCGGAATTTCCGATTGAAGAGCTGGTATTTTTGACATTCCTCTGTTATTTCACCCTCGTAATGTATCGACTTGGAGAGACCGTATGGCCACGTACTTAATTTTAAACCTAGTGTTTATGGCCGTAGTGCTGTTGATATTTAAGCTTTTTGGGGCACTGCACTGGGACAAGACAATGTTTTTGGTGCTGATTGTTCTGATTGTGCTGACGGCAATTTTCGACTCGCTGATCATCGCCGTCGGTATCGTCGACTACGATCCAAGCAAGATTCTTGGTCTGAAACTAGGACTAGCACCGATAGAAGACTTTATGTACGCCATTTTGGCGCTGATCATTGTGCCGGCTACTTGGAAGAAACTAGAGGCTGCTGATGCTAAATAAACTAAAAAAGCTGGCTCTAATATCACGGCCGATTTCCTGGCCCAACACCGCCTTCCCGTTCGGCGCTGCGCTTCTCGTCACCGGTGGAGAGCTGAATTTGATGTTTTGGGTAGGCGTAGTGTACTTTTTAATACCTTACAACCTGCTTATGTACGGAATAAACGACGTATTTGACTATGAGTCTGATTTAAGAAATCCTAGAAAAGGCGGTATCGAAGGGGCCAAAGAGCAAAAGTCCCTCCACCCACTCATCATCCGCGCCAGTATCATCTTGAATATTCCATTTCTGGCGTACCTGCTGATAAATGGCAACATTGCTGCAAACATCGTTCTTTTAACAGTTGTTTACTTCGTAGTCGCCTACTCACTAAAGGGCCTGAGGTTCAAGGAGGTGCCAGTTCTTGACTCAATTACCAGCAGTATTCACTTTGTCGGGCCGATGATTTATGCGATGACTTTAACTGGCTTTAGCCCAAGCTACTGGCCATTTATCATCGCCTTCTTTTTATGGGGTGTCGCCAGCCATGCTTTTGGCGCGGTGCAGGATATAATACCCGACCGCCAAGGTAAAATTGCATCAATTGCCACTGTTTTTGGCGCCCAGCTAACTACTCGTCTGGTTTTTATAACCTATATCATCGCCTGTTTGGTGCTAATCGCCCTGGGTGGATTATCGGCAGTTGTCGGAGTGGTTGGCCTTATCTATGCGCTGAATGTCACGCCGTATCTTAAAGTAGATGATAAAACATCGGGCTCTACCAACAAAGCTTGGCGACGCTTTATCTGGCTAAATCTATTTATGGGATTTGTTGTGACGATGACACTGCTCGTACCGATTATTATATAAAACAGGTTAGTGCTTGCTTTTCTATGCCGACCGTCGCTTCAGTTTGAGGATCGATTACCAAAACCTCGCCATCAGCCTGCGCTA
>CAZBLG010000004.1:0-20334 GCA_964492805.1 uncultured Candidatus Saccharibacteria bacterium | reverse complement strand
GGGTTGAAAATAACCGCAATCATGGAATAGATCATATGTTTAGTATACTAGACCTATGCTAGAAGATATTCTATTTGCTACATGGTTTTTATTGCCTGCTGCTTTATCAAATTCAGCACCAGTTTTTGCTGCTGCTATGCCAGTGCTGAAAAAGTTTGATGCGCCAATTGATGGCGGTCGAAAGGTTGGCAACCAAGACATATTTGGCCCCCATAAGACGTGGCGAGGAATTGTCGCTGGTGTGGTTGTGGCGACCCTTGTTCTGTGGCTACAGCAGCTGGCGGCAGAAAACTTCGCCTGGGCCCAAGCCTTCACTGGTGACGTCAACTACGCAGATCTACCAGTGTTAATCCTCGGCCCAGCATTCGCCATCGGCGCACTTGGCGGCGATGCGATTAAAAGCTTTTTTAAACGTCGTATTGGTATTGAGTCGGGCAAGTCGTGGCCACCGTTTGACCAGCTAGACTATATCGTTGGCAGCCTGTTAGTGTCGCTATTTTTTGTCATCCTTAGCCCTGCGCAGTATCTGTGGATATTTATCATCTGGTTCTTAGTGCACCTTTTGGCAAGTTTTGTTGGCTATAAGCTTGGTCTTAAACAAGAGCCTATTTAGCGTTTCTCTCCCAGCGTGCGTATTGACACGCAGCATATAGGCCGAGCACGAACGACAACATCACACAGCCATAGCTGATAACGACAACCGCCAAACTGTCATCCACCCCGGCGCTGACCACCAAGCCAACAATACCGATCCATGCCGTTGCCATGCTTAGTTTGCCCTGTCGAGTCGGATGAGTGCTAACGTGACGTCGTTTTTTGTAGGCAATCACACCGGTAATAATAAACTGCGGCAGTGAAAGTACCGCGACTACCCACCAGGGTATTGTCCCCACTGCCAGCAGTACAATCACCGCAATTAACGTACTGGTCTTATCGACTACCGCATCTAGCATTTCTCCGAGCGGTGACTTGGTTTTTGTCGCCTCAGCAACCGCTCCGTCAACAACATCAAGCACTCGTCCAGCCGCTAGGAACATCACGCCACTCAAATACGCCTCGAGAGTGATTAACCAAAGCCCATAGAGCACCATACCAAACCCGACAGCAGTAACGATGTTGGCAGGAGCAATAATGCCATGCGTAGCCGCCGCAGCGCGCTGAAACACGCTGCGTTCAGTCGGAGGAACTAGCTCCCAGTCTGGCTTGGTTGATGCGCGGTGTAGACTCATCGTTTCATTATATAGCTATCCTTGAGTAGACTCTAACACTTTTAACTAATTTAGCTCAGCCAAACACTCAAATCGATCCTTTTGATATACTTTTGCTATGGCATTTAACCACTACGCTAAAATAAAGCGCATCCTAGCCCAGCAGCCCGATGGCTGGGTGATTAAGCGTATCAACCAGCCAACTACCGCCAGCAACTTCAAGGGTGAAACGGTGTTATTTGACTATTATTACCGAATTTATGACGCGCTGGATCAGCCGATCAAATACTGCAAATTCCAGCAGCTTGAGCGCCTAGCAAGCATCTTGGGCACTTCACCCGAAGAGCTGCCGGTTATTGACCAGAGTCTTGGCGAGGACTAGGCTTCTCTTTTGTGGCCGCGACGCTTTTTTAGCTGGCCGTCGCTCATCTCGTATACCACGTCACAGTATTTCAACATTCGTTCGTCGTGGGTCACCATGATCGTAGCCTTGTTTCGCTCACGTGTCTCACGGGCCAATAGCTCAACCACCTCAAATGCTTTACGCGAATCAAGACTAGCCGTTGGCTCATCAGCCAAGATGAGGTTTGAAGTGCCATATAA
Organism: uncultured Candidatus Saccharibacteria bacterium; assembly: GCA_964492805.1. Lineage (GTDB taxonomy): Bacteria > Patescibacteriota > Saccharimonadia > Saccharimonadales > Saccharimonadaceae > Nanosynbacter. Next base: position 18,523 of record CAZBLG010000004.1, on the reverse strand, counting down.
CACCTTGGCAATCGCTGCTCGTTGACGCTCGCCACCAGACAAATCACTCGGATATTTATTTCGTAACTTCTCTAATCCTAGACTCTTAAACAGCTCCTCCATGACCTGCGTTTGTCGCTCACGACCAGTCACTCGATCGATCAGTAGTAGCTGTTTTTCGACGTTTAAATAGGGTACTAGATTTGAGGCCTGAAGAACAAATCCAACCTCGGCTAAGCGGACTCTTGAAAGTGCTTTTGCTGAAAGCTTGGTGATGTCTTGATTGTGAATAATTACCCTACCTTTTGACGGGTTCTGCAAACCTCCGGCAATTGTCAAAAATGTACTTTTGCCTGAACCGGACGGTCCGACAACCGCCACAAACTCACCCTGTTTGATTGAAAAGTCAGTCTTTGAGAGCGCGGTTATTTTCTTGCCCGCCTCATCAAAATCACGCGATACACCCTTGAGCTCAAGGATTGTCTGGTTTTTAGTCATTACTCTATGGCCTCCACAGGATCTATCTTGGTGACTGAGCGAACCGAAGCAATTCCGCCAATTATCGCGCAAAATAGAAACAGTCCAGCGATACCGCTAAAAAACAGCGGATTAATCGCAAAAGGTACCGCCGCTCCAAGTAGCAACCCCGTTACAATAGCCAAAGCCGCACCAACAGCCAGACCAAACACCGACAGAAGCACCACCTGCACCATCACCGACCCGGCGATATAGCTGCTGGGGATGCCTTCGGCTTTTAGCACACCAAAAATACTCTTCTTTTGCATGGTTAGGATATAAATAAATATCGCTAGAACAAACGCTGCGATGCCGATTAAAAACCCAATCATCACACTAAATGTCAACACCTGAGCCTGATATCCAGGCAACGCAAAGATAAAGTCGTTAATCGAAAGGTAGCTCAGCGAATCACCCTGGTAAGCCTCTTTTTGCTCGCCCCGAGTTACTACTGCATTCACCGTAGTGTTATCGCGCATACCCATCATGCCTGAAACCTCGCTGGCCGCTGTGCGCCAAACATCGAGCTCCATATAGACCACCGGAGCGGTTTGAAATGTCGCACCATCAACCACACCAACCACCCGATACTCAGCCTCGGCGCCGTTTAGTCGCAGCACATCGCCCTCTTCTATACCAATCGCCTCAAGCTCGCTACTCACTACCACCTCATCATCCGCTTCAATCGCTCGGCCACTAGAAATCTCTGGCATCAAAAATTCATCTAGCTCAATACCAAACAGCGAAACGTCTTCTGACTCTTCTGCGTCAACCGTTGCCGTACCGACGCCGAGCAGTGCCGTATTTTCACCAACTATAACACCATAATCCGACTCATAGAGCAGTGAACGGGCGATGTTGTTATTGGCAGTTTCACTCAAAATAATCCCTTCCGCCTCCCAACCTTCAATCGCCCGCGTATAGCTACTCGCCAGACCATAGGCTAAGGCGGTTAGGAAAAACACTAGATAGCTGACTAGGACAATGACGATAGTAATTAAAAGGAAGCGTGACTTCTCTTTCATGATTTCATTTAAGGCTAAGAACATTATGCCATTATATCACAAAACACCTCAGTTAGAGGACTTATTTCGAGCCCTCGATACATACGGATTGTCGGTGATACAAAACCGTCGCAGCTCATTTACCGCCTTTGATATGCCAATTCGTGGCCCCGTGCTCACCTGCTCGTCCGCCAGGGTCGGGCGGCGAATCAGTTGAATCGGCGACTTGGCCAAATCATGTCCGCTGTGAGCTAGGTCAATCCCCAGCGCTTGGCAGACTTTACCGGGACCATTTGTCACGTTCACGCCCGTCATACCGCGGCGCTGTTCAATCATCTCCAGACCCTCCAGTGGCTCGACCGCCCGAATCAGCACCCCCGAGCCAAACCCTTCTGGCCCACACACTACATTGCAGCAGTGGTGCATCCCATATGTAAAGTACACATACATATGCCCCGCCGACTTAAACATCGCTGCGTTGCGCTTGGTTTGACCGCTAAAGGTGTGACTGGCCTCATCGGCCTGGTCATACGCCTCAACTTCAACAACTTTTACTCGTATCTTCTGCCCGTCTAGCTCACGCACCAACTCACAGCCCAACAGGCGCCGAGCCGCTACTTCAGCCGGCGCGTCTAACCATGAAAAATTACGCCCCTTCATCAGTCTATAATACTCCGCTTACGTTTTTTATCGCAATTTAGTTGCCTTATCACCCCATAAAACGTCGATTTCCAACCTTCAAACGACGGGCAATAGCCATTTTTGTAATCTTTTTCACATACTGTAGGGCACTTAGTGGTTATTCTAAGGGTACAAACTAAGTAAAGGAGTATGAAAATGAATTTCATTATCTGGATAGTAGTCGGCGCATTAGCTGGCTGGATCGCAAGTATGATTATGAAAACTGACGCACAGATGGGTGCACTAGCTAACATTATTGTTGGTATAGTTGGAGCCCTGCTAGGTGGTTGGGTAGTAGGCCTATTTGGCATCAACGTAGCAGATGGTGAGCTCAGTATCCCAAGCATCCTAACCGCCATACTTGGCGCATGTATCTTGATTGCCATCCTCAAAGCGGTGCGCGGTGGCGGTGATCGACGAGTAGTTTAAGCCCGGGCTACTGCCCAAAACAATTCAAAATCCTCATATCACACCCTTTCACAGGGTGTGATATGCTTTAAGGGTAATGAAACAAGCAGCCAACTCCCCCTCTAAAGATGCCCAGCGATTGATGTTCTTGGTTGACACGATCACCGAGATAGTCTGGGAAACGGACCTAGCCGGTGAGATACTCTACGCCAACAAGAATTGGTATGATTTTTTTGGAGAGGAGCCGGGGATTGAAGGCTCCCGGGGCTGGCTAAACTTCCTGTACTCTGAGGATGTTGATTCTGCACAGACCGCTTGGCTAAACAGCCTTGAGACGGGTGAACCATTTGAGGCAGAATTTCGCCTACTAGAAGCAGAGACCCAGCAGTATAATTGGTTTTTATCTAGAGCTATGCCCTATCGAAACAGCGAAGGAGAGATTGAGCGCTGGTACGGTACATTCACCAACATCGACCCAACCAAGCAAAACGAAAGGTTAGTTTCGTTAAACAGCTCCAAGGACGAGTTTGTATCACTTGCCTCTCACCAACTGCGCACTCCCGCTACTGGTGTCAAGCAGTATTTAGGCATGCTGCTCGATGATATGTTCGGTGAGATGACGGAGCCGCAGAAAGATATCGTAACTCGCGCTTATGAAAGCAATGAGCGACAGTTAAGGATTATTTCTGATCTACTAAAAGTAGCACAGCTAGATTCTGGTGAGATACTACTCCACCCTGTTACAACTGACATCAGCCAGTTGGTTCACTATATTATTCAAGACATTTCAGCGACCTTTAAAGAACGGTCTCAGGCGCTAGAGTACCGACCGTTTAAGGGTGAGGCTCTGGCATATATTGACCCTGAGGCAATTCGCATGGTTATTGAAAACATCATTGAAAATGCCAGCAAGTACAGCCAGGAAAACACTCGCGTAACCGTATCGATCAAAAAATCTGATCAAAAAATCATCATAAGAGTCGCCGACGGTGGCGTTGGTGTCGACTCAGCGCACCAACACATGTTATTTGAGCGTTTTGGTCGGATAAATAACCCCCTATCGATAAAGGTTGGCGGGACGGGACTGGGGCTATACTGGTCAAAGCGAGTACTTGATCTTCATGGTGGCGAAATTGCCTACCGACCCAACAAGACCCAAGGTAGTGTTTTCACTATCAGCCTACCGACAAAAGATGAATCTGTGATAAATATTACAGAAAAATCACCTGTGAAGCTACAGAATTAATAATATGCCAGATGAGGAGAAAAGAGTCATGCCAGCCACAGTCCTAGTTGTAGAAGACGATCAGCCGCTAAACGATGCCTACAAAATCATCCTTGAACACGCTGGCTACCGGGTGCTGACTGCTTTAAATGGAGAAGAGGCCCTAGTGGCAGCTCGTGAAGTCGAGCCAGATATAATTTTACTAGACCTGCGCATGCCGGTGATGGACGGGATTGGTTTTTTGACTGAATACGACCCAAAAAAGCACCCCTCGACTGCTATTGTTGTCTTTAGTAACTACGATTCGCATGCCGATATCGACAAGGCGTATGAGTTGGGCGTTGACCGCTACGTCCTCAAGGCTCGGGCTGCACCAAAAGATCTTCTGGCGCTGGTTGAGGGAATCATCGAAGAGCGTGAACAGTCGTTAGTTGACTAGTTTGCGAAAACTGTCTTCTCCTAAGTACTTCTCTAGTCGCACCATGTCTATGGTATAAACTTTCGACTCATAAGAAATTATCTTTTCCTCGCTAATGCTATTTATAGTTTTAGTGGTGTTTTCCCGACTTTGTCCGATGAAATTGCCGATTAGCTCATGCGTTAGCGGCAGTGGAATCATATACGTCCCGTCAGGTCGTTTCACTCCGTAGCGATAAACTAGATAGTACAGCGCATAACACACCTTGTGCGCGGCGCTCGATTGACTCAGGCCTGTTGCCCGAAACATCAACGCCGTCTGGGAGCTCGACAAATACTTGGTGTACTCCTGCTGGGCATCTGGACTCTGCTCAAGTATCCGCTCAAAATCCTGGCGAGTAAATCTAATTACTCTGATGTCAGTCAGGGCTGCGTAGTAAAATATTGCCGTTGGCGATGTCCGATTGAGCCAGGCTACAGGCAGAAGCGAATGCCGGGCAAATATATCGACTATGGTTTCTCCCCCGTCTGGACCAATGTTATAGCCCTTCACCGCACCGTCAAGCAGGTAGTAGCCATAGCGCGGCACCTCACCCTGGTAAGCGACGTGCGCCTTCTTAGGTAGCAACGTCTGGTCACCAACCTTGCGCAGTTGTTCAAGTAGTTTGGGGTAGCTCATTACTACTGTAATTATATCGTTCAATCAGCTAAAATGCTAATTTGTGTGAGAAATTTCACATCCCTAGTAGCCCGCCTGCCATACAATTAGACACATCACCAAGTTAAGCAATTACGGTGGACAGGAGGAAAGGTCACATGGCACTAACCAACCGACTTATCGCAGCGCTCATCACCCTAGTAATCGCGGCTATCATCACAACGTTTGCCTATGGCTACTACATGGCACTTCTTGAACAGTACTTCTCTTTTAGCCTAGGTAGCCTTATCGTTAAGCTGATTCTTGCACTCGGCCTTCTTATCATAGTGTTTTTCGGACGACCCCGCTCAAGTACTCACCGAGTCTTCTTCGGCGCAGTGGCAACACTGGCCATTTGTTTCGGCGCCTATGGAGCATTTACCGGCACCTTGCTTCTAGGCGATGCTCTTATGATCTTAGCCGGATCGATAGTTACTGTAGTTGAGGCGGTTGAGGATGGCCTAAGCCGATCGACCCGCCAGCCGACAACCAGCCTACCGAGCAAGTCTAAAGCGCAGCTTTAGTAGCAAGGCCCATCAGGCCGTAGGCTTCTTCGCTCGTCTGGTAGTCTAAGTGGTCTGAAATCACCTCAGAACTCTTAGTGAGACCCAGACTGGCAATCTTTAAAATCAACTCCTTGTGCGACAGGCCAATGTTTAGTAGGGCGGCCTTTGGCAAATTGCCATAATTATTCAACAGACTTGGCAGCAAGTTCGCCTCAAGAAAGTATGGCTCGCCCGACTCGTCTAGTCGAATATCGATCCGACCGTAGTCCTCAGCCCCAAGCGCAATAAACGACTCGTACGCCAGCTGATTTATTTTGCGCCTCAGGCCAAGATCAGTCACCTCAAGAGTCTTTTCGGAATCCTCCTGCTTGACTCGACTACTCAAGAAGCGCTCACCCAGCTGATTGACGGGTGCGATAATTTCTAGAGGCAATAAGCTAAAGCCACTTGATAGTCGCCTTCTTAAAACTCCAACACTAAACTCCCTACCCGGCAAGTAAGTCTCAAGTAGCGCATCGGTCTTACACCGATCCATAAGCCAGCTGACCTGCTCTTTAAGCGCGCTAAAGTTGCGAACGAGCGAATTCTCATTGATTCCCGATCCACCTCCGCCATCTACCGGCTTGATAAATATAGGGTAGGGTAGATTTATATCAGCCTCGGTGTATGGTTCGTTTCTTCGAATAAGCTGCGAGTCAGCCGTCTTGAGCCCAGACGTTTTTATCCTACTCTTAGACGAAAGCTTATCGTGCTCAAGCATCGACGCGGCTCCATCCGAGCCCGTATAGGCAATACCCGCCCTAGCAAAGCGCTCAGCTAGCCACACCCGTCTTGGCTGTGGCGAAGTGTTGTCTAGTACGAACTTCATGCCCAAGAAAACTAAGTCTGGTCGCCTAGCCACCACCCCTTCTAAGTCCTCGACCGTTCTGACATCAGTAATTCTAACGTTGCTGTACCTCTTCTCTAGCACCTCTTTAGCTCCTATTCGAGAAACCCGGCCCATTGAGCTTAGGGATTTGATAGTCGTAGTAACGATTTCTACGGATTTGTTGATTTTATACACTTAAAATGTACCTCCAGTTTATTTTATGATGAGACTACCCGGCACCTACCAACTAGTAGGTATAAGTATAGTGACAGTCTTTTAGCAGAATCGCTCAAGTCGACGTAAGCCTGTAAGTACAGGCATATGCTAGTGTAATTATACCATAAAGCTCGATAATAGTGTAGCCTGGCATCGGGTAGCTACTTGAGCTATCTGAAACTCGCTCAGTCTCCCAGAGTCCAGGGTTCGAGTCCAGGGTTCACCCCTGAGAGGTGTTGAAAAAATCATATTTTAAAAAGTTGCACTTGAAAAATCTCCAGACTGGCAATGTTGAAAGAGGAAAAACCACTGCAGAGCGTGTCAGGGATAGTCACAAAAAGCAAAGTCTGGCGCAAAGAGCGCTCAGGGTGCTAGTTAGGCGATAGAGCGCCCTTAAGCCACCAGCCACAGCAACCAGATTAGAATAATTAAAAACGAACCGACCACGACAATCGTAGTTATGGCTTAGTCCACCAATAAAAAGCCTTGCTTGTTGTAATATCGTCCGAAAATTGACTTCGGTCAAGGAATGTTCGTCGAAAACTCCTTATAGTCATAGGTACACTAACCAAAAAGGAGTAACTATGACAACCAAAACCTTTCAACTACAAACCCTAACCTGCCCGAGCTGTATCAACAAGATAACTGCCGGCGTTAAGTCGCTACCAGGCGTTAAGCAGGTTGAAGTGCTGTTTAACTCGAGTCGAGTCAAGGTCGACTGCGAAAAAGATGCTTGTTCGTCTGAGGATATCATAAATACTATCGATAAACTCGGCTACGAGGTGTTGGATGAAAAATAAACTCATCAGCCCGGGTGTCAGACTTGCTATTGCAGTAGGTCTGACGGCTCTAGGGCTACTAGTCAGCCTAGCGCCACAGATGCAGGCTCTTGGCAGCGTCCTGCTGCTGACAGCGACGGCGATAACCGCTCTGCCTATTGCTAAAAGTGCTTTGACTGCTCTTGGCTACAAGGTTATTGGTATTGATCTATTGGTAACTATTGCGGTGATTGGTGCGGTATTTATCGGCGAGTATTGGGAGGCGGCGATCGTTGCGGTACTTTTTTCGTTGGGTCATTTTCTTGAAGCCAGGTCAATCAACAAAACGCGCAGCGCTATCAAGTCACTACTGGATGAAGCACCAGATGTTGCCTGGGTGGAGCGTGATGGGGAAATTATCGAGCTGTCACCGAGCGAGGTTATCGCTGGTGATGTAGTGGTTATTAAGTCTGGTCAGAAAATCCCAGTTGACGGAGAGGTTCTGAGTGGCCAAGCGGCGGTGAACCAAGCAACAGTTACTGGTGAGTCGATGCCAGTTGATAGGGCTGAGGACGAGAGCGTTTATGCTGGTAGTATCATCACTTCTGGATATCTGCGGGTGACTGCGGTGAGCGTTGGCTCAAGTACGATGTTTGCCAGGATCCTTGAGATGGTTGAAGAAGCTCAAGACAAAAAGGCCAAGGCTCAAGTCTTTTTGGAGCGGTTTGCTAGCTACTACACGCCGGCGATTATTGTTCTGGCGGTTATCACCTACTTCGTTAGCAGTGATATTTACCTGGCGCTGACTCTACTGGTTATCGCCTGCCCTGGTGCGCTGGTGATCGCTACGCCGATCTCAGTGGTGGCTGGTATCGGTAATGGTGCGCGTAATGGGCTGCTGATAAAAGGCGGTGAATCAATTGAAAATATCAACTCATCTCGGGTGATCGTTTTTGACAAAACTGGCACCTTGACTGAAGGCCAACCAAAGGTTGTGTCGGTCAAAACATTTGGTGTGAAAAAGGACGAGCTGCTAAATCTTGCTGCCACGGCTGAATACTACTCTGAGCACCCGCTTGGAGCGAGTATCGTCGAATACGCTTTTGAAAAAACCAAGACCAAGCCGGTGGCGCCTAGCAAAACCGAAGTGCTAACTGGACTTGGCATCAAAGCCAAAACTAAACAAGGCGCGATACTAGTTGGCAATCGTCAGCTGATGAATGATGCTAATATCGAGCTGACTGGGGTGGTCGAGGACCACCTGCGCACTCAAGAAACGCTCGGACAAACGGCGATGATTGTCGCTCGGGATGAGGTGGTAATTGGTGTTATATCTGTGGCTGACCCAGTGCGCGCCGGGGCTAAAAAGATGATCGCACGGCTACGTAAATCTGGCAAAAAGATAGTCATGCTAACTGGTGATAATCAGCGCACCGCCAAAGCTATCGCTAAACAGCTCGGCATAGATGAGGCTTATAGCCAGCTGATGCCGACCGACAAAGTTGAGCACGTCGCTAGACTGCAGCAAAAATATGGCAAGGTCACCATGGTTGGCGACGGCGTCAACGATGCTCCGGCTCTGGCCGCCGCTGATGCTAGCGTGGCTACAGGAGGAGTTGGTAAAGATATCGCCATGGAGGTGGCCGATATCGTGCTACATTCTGGTGATGTCAGTAAACTCAGCTACGCGCTGGGCTTGAGTCGAGCAGTGGTGCGTAACATGAAGACCAATATATACTTTGCGGTTGGGCTGGTGGTGATTCTGCTGGTCGGAGTCCTGACAAAAAACGTTATCATGAGCCTGGGTATGCTGGTTCACGTGGTCAGTGTACTGCTAGTGATCATGAACGCTTCGAGGCTACTGGGTTATAATGGAGACAATGCATAGCTGTTTATCAAGAGTACCTATCTTCCAGCACCTGAGCCATGAGGATATGGACCACATCCATCAGTTTATCCGGCCAAAGCGTTTTGAAAAAGGTGAGTCTGTCCAACTGGCCGGACGCTACACCCCAGAATTACTGATACTCAACCGTGGCAACGTCAAAGTTTATCGCGGAGATGAAGCAGGCAATGAGCAAATCATTCGCCTGCTTAAGCCCGGAGACTACCTCGGAGAAACTGCCGTGTTCTCGGCAAGTGCGGTACAGTACGATGCGGTGGCACTAGAAGATTCGACTTTTTGTACGCTCGACAAAGAGCATTTACACCAAATGCTCCGCACCCACCCCGATCTTGGCATCAAAATCCTAGGCGACATGAGCCAGCGGCTGCAAATGGCCGAAACTCAGCTCGAATCCCTAGGCCAAAAGTCAGCCGAGCAAAGGCTTCTAGATGTACTGCACCAATACTCCGGCGGTCGCACAACCTTCATGCTACCTATCAGCAAAAAAGATCTGGCCAGCCAAATCGGCATCCGACCTGAAACGCTGAGCCGACAACTAAAGCGCCTTCAAAGCAATGATCTAATAAAGCTCGAACGTCGAACTATCACACTGCTCTAAGGGCTTCAAACCTACTAAGGCTCAAGTTAAATCACCTATTTTTAGCGAGTTCTGAGATCGCGCCTTTCAAAGACCAGCCAGGCCAGCGACACTGGCACTATGGCTACCAAAAGAAGTATGACGATGTGTCCTGGGTCTAGCCCACTGGCGATAACATCAGGAGCTGCACTGTAGCGAAACAGCGAACCGTAGCTCAGTTTATCGACCACCTCCGTAGCCGTAGACAGGGAGGCTACGAGGTAAGCGACAAGAGCATAAAACCCGACGATCGTTCCAGCTATACCACTTCTGCCAGTAATCGCACCGACAGCATAGGCGACTGACCCTAGCGCCAAACAGAGCAAAAACGCCATCAGCATACATTCGGCAAATACCACGTACTCGACATTTTCTCCGAGCACCCAACCACCGATCACCGCTCCCGCGTAAAAAGCAAATGAGACTTCTGCGAGCGCTACCACGAAGGCGACGTACTTCTGCCAATAAACCTTACGGCGGCTGACTGGCCGAGAAAGCAGCGTCAAAAGCGTGCCGCTTCCCTCGTAGCCGGCTAGAAAATTCGCTCCGAAAAGAATCGCCATGATGACCAGTATAATCGTCATTTGTCCGAACAGTTGCTGTCCGGCGTAACCGGTGTAGGTCTGCCACGTCTGGGCGTCACCAAACCAACTCTCCATGCTCGGCGGAACTGAGCTGATCGCTGCGGCCATGGTGTCGCGAATGGCTGGAAATAGTAGCGCTAAGGCAACGTTCGAGACCAGTACCGCTGTCATCCATAAAAATATCGAGCGTCGCTTTTCAAAAAGCACCTTCAAAAATATATTTTTACGCACTGTCGTCTCCATAATATTTCATAAATATCTCATCGAGACCTGGGCTATCAATACTGTGGGCGACTTTGTTTTCACTCAGGTACTTTACGACCTTTTGGTGATTCTTGTCAGTAGTATTTACCGTAATAACCTGGCTTGTCTCTTTTAGCAAATCTGCTCGCTTCAGCTGGGCTTCGATGCGACCCTTTTTTATAAAAATAAATTCATCACACAGCCCCTGGACTTCACTTAAAATATGAGATGAGATAAAGACTGTTGAGCCGGCATTTTTAAAATCACGAATTATCTTGTTGAATTCAGCCTGGACCAGTGGGTCGAGTCCATTTGTCGGCTCATCAAGTATCAGTAGCTTCGGTTTATGCATCAGCGCGATGACTAGTGCGGTTTTTTGGTAACTACCAGTACTTAGTCCGCCAATCTTTTGCGATATATCAAGACTTAGCCTCTTGGCTAACTCATGGGCGTAGCCAGGCTCATACTTACCGCCAACATTTCCGTAATACTCAATTCCTTGGGCGACAGTCAAGTTGCGATCAAGCTGGCTACTATTTGAAAGGAAGCCGATGTTTTGACGGGTCTTCGGCGAGCTCACGACAACTGGCTGACCAAACACTCGCACCTCACCGGCGTTGGGCTTTATAAACCCCATGATAATGTTCATTGTCGTGCTTTTGCCAGCACCATTTGGACCCAAAAAGCCGGTTATTGACCCTGGGGTAATATCAAAACTAACCTCGGTTATCGCCCGTTTTTCACCAAAAGACTTGGTCAGTTTATCGACGCTCAGGATACTCATACTGCCATTATACCCCACCCTAACTCCTTCAAGAACTATCTTTTGGGCCCTGCGCTAGTAAGTACGTAGGGTGTTTTGGTACTATGAGATAGTACTCACTACTAAGCGGAAGGTGCTTAATGAGCGTCGGTCAAAAAATCGATTCATACTTTTCAAACTACCCAGATCGCTCTTATCGAAAGGGTGAGGCTTTGATTCGTCCCGGCGATATGCCCCAGGCGCATTTTATCGCTCATGGCATCGTGACTCAGTACGATATCGCGAAAAATGGCCACAAATTAGTGTTAAATGTTTTCAAGCCAGGATCGTTCATCCCGCTCGCCAACATCTTAAATGACATCCCTTCAGACTTTTTCTTTGAAGCCACAGAACAAACTATCGTCCACCAAGCGCCAAGTGCCGGGGTGCGCAACTTTCTGTTAGAGAATCCAGAAGTAACTTTTGATGCTCTTTCGCGAATCAGCCGCGGCAGCAATGGGCTACTAATGCGTCTGGCTCGCGCCATGGAGGGCGATGCGGAGGGGCGTATATTGCAGGAACTTTTAATCATTCAGAGTCGTTTTTTGGCCCCAGGTAAACCAATATCCATCTCCGATACCGACCTGGCGACTCAGACCGGACTGGCCCGTGAAACTGTTGGTCGCTCGCTCAAGAGGTTAGACGAAAAAGGCATAATTCGCTCCAGCAGAGGAAAAGTTACTTTACTCGACTCACTCCACATATAGCGTCGCGGGGTTGTAGATAACACTATATATAGTGTGATGACAGTCACATTTTTTAATTTATAAAGTGCTTATACTCGTATCCAGACTCAATAAAAAAAGGGAGAGAAACATGAAAGTCACACCATACCAGCAGTTTATTTTTTACCAGTTTTATGCCCGATGGAACGACAAATCAGGCCGACGAGAAACCTGGAGTGAAGCAGTCGAACGCTACATGGACTACATGAAGAAAAAAATGGGCAACAAGCTCTCGACCGAAGAGTATGACTCAGTTCACCAGGCGATTCTCAATCGCGACATCTGCCCTTCTATGCGTCTACTTTGGTCAGCCGGTAAAGCGGCTGATACTACCAATGTCACTGCCTATAACTGCGCCTACATCGCGCCGACTAACTGGCAAGACTTGGCTGAAATCATGTATGTGTCGATGTGTGGCGCCGGCTGTGGGTTTGCTACTGAAGAGACTAACGTCAGCCAATTCCCTCTCATCAAGAAGCAAACTGGCAAAAAACTCAAGACAATTGTCGTCGGTGACAGTCGCGAAGGCTGGTGTGATGCCTTTGCTACCGCCTCAAAAGCTTGGGCCGATGGGCTTGACGTCGATATCGACTACTCGAAGATTCGCCCAGCTGGCGCCAAGCTAAAGACCATGGGTGGCCGAGCTTCTGGACCCGAACCACTAATGGAGCTGATGAAGTCTGTCAGAAAAAGGATTCTTTCTCGCCAGGGAGAGAAACTGACCACTCTAGATCTACACGATATCATCTGCCAAATCGGTGAAATCGTCGTGGCAGGTGGCGTACGCCGCTCGGCTCTGATCTCGCTGTCAGAACTTTCAGACACCGACATACGTGATTCGAAAAAAGGCAAATTCTGGGAAAATAACCCCCAGCGGTCCATGGCCAACAACTCTGCGGTATACGAAACCAAGCCTAGTATCGGTGAGTTTTTAGAAGAATGGTCTGCCCTGGTCAACTCAGGCAGCGGTGAGCGAGGTATTTTTAACCGAGGTGAAATACTCAACCAAGCACCAGCTCGCAGGACCAAAAAACTAAAGGGCAAGAGCCAGATCGGCGTCAACCCTTGTGGAGAAATCTATCTTCAGTCAAAGCAGTTCTGCAACCTAACTTCGATCGTTGTCCGACCAAGCGACGACATGCCAAACCTACAGCGTAAAATGCGCCTGGCGACAATCGTCGGCACTTTCCAGGCAACGCTGACTGACTTTAACTATCTCAGTGATGAGTGGCGCAAGAACTGTGAAGAAGAGCAGCTTCTTGGCGTATCGATCACCGGCTACTACGACAACAAAATCGTCCGTGATGATAAAAATCTAGAGCGTTTGCGCACAGAGGCCGTCGCGGCCAACGCTGAATACGCCAAACGATTTGACGCTAACCCTTCTGCCGCCATCACCTGTGTTAAACCTCACGGAAACTCTGGTCAACTCTTGGGCGTTGGCTCTGGGATGCACCCATGGTTTTCAAAATACTATATCCGCCGGGTCCGCATCAGCGCGCATGATCCACTATTTAAGTTCGCTGTCGACCAAGGTATACCCCACCACCCAGAAGTTGGCACCACCAAAGAAACTGCCGTAACTTTTGTGCTAGAATTCCCAGTCAAGGCACCAGACGGGGCGATCATCAGCGACGAAGTGTCGGCGCTTGAAATGCTCGAGGAGTGGAAGCGCCTTAAGGTGCACTTCACCGAACACAACCCTTCGGTCACTATCTACGTTGGTGATGATGAATGGCTGGACGTCGCCAAGTTTGTCTATAACAACTGGGAGATTGTCGGTGGTCTGTCCTTCCTACCGCGCACCGATCACATTTACGAACTAGCACCATACGAGACTATTGATAAGAAAGAGTTCACTAAACGCACCGAAGCACTCGGCGAGATCGACTTTGGTGATTTTGCTAGCTACGAAAAGGCTGACAATACAACTGGCGCCAAAGAGGTGGCCTGTGCAGCTGGCGTGTGTGAGATGAGTTAATTAAACAAATTAAAGGAGAAATGGTTATGAATAAATCAAATAACAGACTACTGATCGGCCTAATAGCGATAATCGTCGTAATTGGCCTGACAATCGGCGCCCTGGCACTATACCAGGCAAATCAAGATTCGACCGCCCCAGCTCCAGCTAACGACAGTCAGCATCCAGCTGAGTCAGCGACTAGTGAGTTTGGCAGAACTGAGATATCCTACGAGGCCACCGCTGGCATCACCTCTTTAGAGCAGCTCAAACTAGAAGCCGAGGATGTAGTGGTGTCGGAGAGTGAGTACGGCGAGTTAGTTGAGTCTATCGAAGGCCACAAAAGCGGTACTGATGGCAACTATTGGAGCTTTTATGTAAATGGTGAAATGGCTCAAGTTGGAGCTGGCGCCTATGTGCAAGAGGAAGGAGACGTGATCGAATGGAAATTCCAAAAACTCTAAACAAAAACCTGGTGATAGCTGTTGTTGCGTCGCTAATTCTACTCGGTATTGTCTGGCGCCTTGTGCCGCACGTGCCAAACTTTGCACCAATCAGTGCTATCGCTCTGATACTCAGCATGACCGTTGGCTGGCGCAAGTCACTGCTAGCAGTCCTAGCTATCATGGCGGCATCTGATCTGGTGATTGGTGGTTACTCTGGCATGCACTGGACTTGGTTTGGTTTCGGACTGATAGTTGCGCTTGGGTACGGCATCAGGCGCCTGCCTATGGTTTGGCGGATACTAGCTGGAGCACTCGGAGCTAGTACTTTGTTCTTTATCGTCTCGAACTTTGGCACTTGGATCTCTAGTGGTATGTATAGCCTGAATCTAGCTGGACTGATTCAGTGCTATACAATGGCCATACCGTTCTTCAAGGCTACGCTGGTCTCGGACCTAGTCTTTACTGGCTTTCTTCTAACTAGTTATGAAATCTATGCGACCTATGTTCGCCTGCCCAAAACTGAGCGTGTCGTTGCCAGCACTTACTCAAAAAATCTAAGCTAGTCCGTGCTGGTGCGAATTAAGCTCCAACTTTCGTCGTAGTAAAGTTCAATGTCAGAAACATTGTCCGAGTGGCGGTGTTCAAGCTCGATCTCATAATACACCTGTCCATTTTCAACCTCGCGATCTGCATCATCAATGATGTAGTCGGGATACTCCCTTTCTATATGCCCCAGAACAGACACCGGTATCTCTACGCCGTCGATCACCCTTGTATCATCTCTGTTGTTTTGGCCTTCGGGTTCAGTCGGTGGCTCTTGAGCCTGATTTTGATTGGTCTCTACGTCTTGATTCTGAGTTGTTGAATCTTCATTAGTCTCTCCAGTAAATGCATATATGACTAAACCGCCGATTATCAGGACTGCTAGTACAAGCGCGACTACTATTGCTCTAGGTATATTCATACTACTACTATATTGGTGCTGGCGAAGGATTTATGTGATAAATCTTACAAATTGAGTAGTATTTCATTGACCATATGGGTACCGGCATTCATGCGGTCAGCGCTCTTTTTACGATATACCGAGCCTCGCCCGCCATCGTCGCCACGGAGAGTTGGCTGGCCAGTGCATAGCCAGGGTGTTCCAGCCGTATTTATAGCGACGCTTCATGTCGCTAGGTCGCAGTGCCCGAGCTGAAATCTCTACTACTAGTGAGGTTTTGAAAATAATTGGCTGATTCGGTGGAATATGCACACTGATTTCCATATCATCATGAATATCAGTATGCTCTCGGTGCAAGCTCTTCTTAATATCTTGCCAGACAGTGCGTCGAATGGCGCAGTTTGACCCAAAAAGTGGCCAATTAGCCAGCGCTGATCCAACTAGCAAGAAATAGGCATACATATACCAAACTTGGGCCAGCCTAGCCCCTATACTACTCGTGCCATAAAACTTCCCTGGACCGGTGACACCAGCTGCTTCAGGCCTAGCCTGCATGGTTCTTACAATACGCTCTATCCAGTCGCTAGGTACAATCGAGTCGGCATCACAGCGGGCTATGATATCGCCCTTACTGGCGGTCATGCCGCTATAGACGGCGGGCATTATGCCTTGTTTCGCCTCGCTAATCACCGTGACTCCGTAGTTCCGAGCCACTTCGGCCGTCCGGTCACTGCTATTGTTATCAACCACGATAATTTCATCCGGCGCATGAGTCTGCTTAAGCAGAGCCTCTAGACAGGCGGGTAGTAATTCCTGTTCATTGTAGGCCGGCACAACAACAGATATCGTCATGGGTCTAATCTAACAGTGTACGACGTCACACTCCGAAGCTTTGAGTGACTACCGGCGCTTGTAAATTCATAAAGGTCATGAGAGTTTAAGATTGTTCCATTTGACAGGTGCTTGCGGCTACTGAGAGCTGCGTATTTACCGTGAGAAATCGACGTTAGAATGTCGAACTTTTCTATAGAGTTTTCCGATTGACTCGCCTTCTCCATATGGTCTTTTAGCTCTGGCCTCCGCACCACCTCGTTGCTTCCGGCAATATTCCACGAAAAATCATCAGCAAGTATTTGCTCGAGCTTATCGTACTGACTGGTGGCTAAATTAATCGATATTTCTATGGTGAGAAGCGAGCGAGGTGAATTGCCACAGTTGTCAGGGATGTTAGTTTTCATTGCCGTTTATTATAACAAAAACCCAGCGTAAACACCCAAAAGGCACCCCGAATTCACGGGGTGCCTCGAGCAGGTGTCTCGACCTAAGTGCTAGTTATTCTCAGGCGAGGCGGTTGTGCCGTCTTCTGGCATAGTGGCGTCATCATTGTTCATAGTGTCGCCATTGTTCATAGTTCCGTCGTTTACATCAGGAGCTACAACGTCGTCGTTAAACACTCCGTCTTGCTGCTGCTGTTCAACCTGTGTGGTGCCCTGCAACCTGTCTTGAATCATATCGCCCAAGTTTTCTTCGCTAGCATTGTTGTATGCTGTCCAAGCGAGTACTAGAGCGGCGATTGATAGGATTAGCGCCAGCCATCCCACTACGTTCGCCATTGTACTTTTGCTATGTGCATCTGCTACGCTTCGATCTCTTGTGTCTACTGCAACCCTATCGCGATTGTCCATTTTTAGCCTCCTTAAGCTTATTGCTTCACTATCAATAGTATCGGCTAGAGGCGATGAATTCTGTGAAAAATTTCACACTTCATGTAGCTATTTTGTACATTTACCAGACACCACTGGCGCTGCCGTCGCCAAGGAATCCACCACCAGCCCACCAACCAGGCCGCTCACCCCGTCTCGCATGCGACCGGTAGTTGGCTGATACGGCCTTGTCGAATAACAGCCCTAAGGCCCCTAGAGCATCCAAGCCAATAGCTGCTCCAGCTAGCGAGCCTAGGAAGGGCTGTCCAGTCGCCCTATAGGAAATTGGTTAAATTCAGAACTAAACATCAGGAGTAAATACGAAAAAACCGCCATCTCTAGCGGTTCCATCGGTTTCGTACCTTTGAGGTGACATCTAGTACTCTTGTCTGGCTCAAGGGGTAAATCTGACCTTTCGGTCAGGGAACCCGGTCTGGGTATTTACCTGCTGAGCTTGGCTCACAACGATAGGCGAAGTTATAACTACAATTAAGGCAGATCTAGTCTATTAAAAGTGTCCTCAGCTCATCTGTACTGTCGACTATATGCGTAGCACCTTCACCTTCAAGCTCTTCTTGATCACCATAACCCCAAAGCACGCCAATAGAATCTATATCGTGTGCCTTCGCAGCCTCAACGTCATGCCTACGGTCACCAATCATAACTACGTTAGATGTATCTGTGATGTCCAGTTCACTTAATGCTTTTGAAAGAATCTCTTCTTTATTAACGACAACATTTGGCTGCTGAGCACTGACGAATTCGAAATAATTTATAAGACCCGTTTTTGTTAATGCCTCTTTTGCTATATGGTCTATCTTTGATGTCACTACAGCTAGTCGCCTACCTGATTGTTTTAAATCATTGAGTAATTCGGGGATTCCAGGATATGACTCATAAAGCTGTATGCCTTCACTTTGCATCATGTCTCGGAAGTGATTTACTGCTTGATCAATTTGTATTTTATTAAAATGATAGTAATCCCTAAAAGCATGTTCAAGTGGCGGTCCAATAAGTCGATGGAGCTTCCCCTCATCTGTTTCATTGATGCCGAGCTTGCCTAGGGCATATCTGGCGGATTCAATCATGGACTTTCCTGGGTCACACAGTGTACCGTCAACATCAAAAAGGACTGTCTTATATGTCATACCAATAGGATAGCAGAAGATTGAGTTCCAATTCTAATTTGGGATACAAAAAGTCAGAACCGAATTAACAGTTCTGACTTTACATATTATGCCTTGGCTCCGGCGGCTGGACATCTGCTAAAGCCTCTTCCGCTTGCTTGAAAACAAAATGCCTATCGGCGCTTTGTTTTCT
>CAZBLG010000003.1:2033-25105 GCA_964492805.1 uncultured Candidatus Saccharibacteria bacterium | reverse complement strand
ACTACCGACCTCAGGCTTATGAGTCCTGCGCTCTAACCAGCTGAGCTATGGTGCCGCAATGTTTTGAGTTGTGAAAGGTGCTGCTCCGTAGCTTTTGCATGTAGCTGGTTAGATCGACTGCGCTAATAACTAACGCTCAGGGCTGTCCAGCTGAGCTATGGTGCCTCGTCGTAACTTACTTTCGAGCCCTCGTTTTGCCACTAGTGGCAAAAGCTTCGTCTCTTCGTTGTTACTCCTCTCGAAAAAACAAGAGCCTTGTTTTTTCGTTGAGCATATCGCAATAACCGATGGTCATCACAGTATGAGATTGTAACAGGTTTTTGTGGGTTTTTCTAGGGATAACCATTTGTATGCGATAGTTAGTTTGCGCATAGTCTTATGGGGTAGCGGGTTGACTGGTCCGGCGCTTAAAGTTAGACTTTAGGGTATGAGCAAAAACGCTAATGGTTTTACGATAGTAGAGCTGCTAATCGTCATCGTGGTGGTTGGTATCTTGGCTGCGATTTCTATCGTGGCATACAACGGGGTCCAGGCTAAGGCTCGTACGTCTGCTGTACACTCAGATCTATCAAATGTTAAGAAAAAACTAATGATGTTTAGTGCAGACAGTGGTCGCTATCCGGTGAACGGGGCCGACTTGGCTGCGGCTGACCTGAGTATAGGGAGTACGTCTAATTACGAAATGAGGCCAAGCTACAGCAATTTTTACTACTGTGCGGATGTTTCAGGTGGTGAATTTGCCATTGGTGTTCGGGTGGGCGATGGTCAGGGTTCGTCTTTTTACATCACCTCAGGCGATGGCATTACGCCGCGATCGGGGCTGATAAATCAGAATGTAACATGCAGTATCTTGGGGCTGGCTGGCACCACCTCAGCACAGGGTGCATATTCTTCTTCGGGGATTGGCGCCACGGGTATAGCCGCCGGATGGCTTCGAGCTGGTAGCTAGCCTAGGCCTGTACTATTTGCTATAATTAAACTACCACGCCACACTACTTCCTGCGACTTGAACCGCATGGAGCGTCCCTGGTGACTGGTCATTCATAGTCGTCTTCGGCTGAGCAGGTGAAAGAAACGGCACCAGCGTCAGACGGGCGAACCCTATTATAAATTCGTTTCTCTTTTAACTAAAAGGGTTCTTATGGATGATGAGTTGTTTCTAGATGAGAGGGTAGATGTACTGGCGGTGTTCCGCCCCGGTTGGCAGGCGTGCCGACCGGTGAAATTTCGCCGCGCTAGCGGCAGGGAAGTGGTGATTACTAAGATTGGGCTAGGCTTCCCGCACGAGCGCGGCTCCAAGATGGTCCACGTGTTTGATGTGACAGACGGCCAGGCCGACTATCGGCTGGAGTTCGATGCCGAAAGGCTTGTTTGGACATTAAAGCGCGAGAGTGAATACAGTGGACAGTAGGTGGTTATTTGCGGGCGAGCTTTCGTCCGAACAGGGCGATGCCGTAAGTGCTAAGCGCTGCCAGGGCGATGCTAGTCATAAGAACGAGCGGCATGGGGACTGGGTTACCATACCTTTCGTCACTTGCCGCCCCTGGGGACAGTGGCTCGCAGTCCGTCGCTGTTTTTATGCAGATACTCTGGTTGTCCAGCCAACTCAGTCCGGCTCGGAGGCGAACTTCGGAGAAGTCATATCGTGGATCAGATGCCGAACAGCCTTGCAGCTGGGCTCCAGTCGTGTCGGCACAGGTGATTTCGTATCGGAACTCTGGCCAGAACAAGAAATACGCAGTGCTCAGGGCGATGAGTACGATAGCGTAAACCAACTTTTTCATGAACTTTATCATACCATGGGGCTAGTGGCATGACTATGGTAGGGGGGTGCAATAAAGCTCGGCCGATGATCATGCATATCGACCTAAACAGCTGTTTTGCAACAATTGAGCAGCAATCTCGACCGCTTCTCAGGGGTCGACCGGTGGCAGTGGTCAATCGACGGGTGGAGAATACGTCTATCATCACCGCTAGTTACGAAGCGAAGGCTAGGGGAGTCAAGGTCGGCATGAAAATAGCGACTGCTCGCCTGCTCTGCCCTGACCTGGTGGCGCTGGAAAGCGATCCGCCAAAATACCGCTACGTTTATCGGCGGCTGATGGGTATTATTGAAGAATATTCGCCAAAAGTCCGCATGAAAAGTATTGACGAGGGTTTGATTGATTTTTCTGACAGCCCGCTCGATGTGCGCGGGAAGGATTTGTTAGAACTGGGCAGGGAAATTAAGTCGCGAATTCGCACGGAAATAGGTGAGTACATGAGTTGCAACATCGGCATAGGGGTCAATCGGTTCCTGGCCAAAACTGCGGCCGGCTTTGACAAGCCAGATGGTTTGACGTTGATTACGCACGAGAACTTGAGGCAGATGTACGGGCGACTGGATTTGGAAGATTTGACAGGTATAGCCGGGGGTTACGGGCGTAGACTTAGGCAGGTCGGCATCACTACGCCTTTAGAGTTTCTTGATGCCGAGGAAATAACACTAGTTAGGCAGGTATTTAAGGGCAAAAATGGGCAAGACTGGTACAAGCGGCTACGCGGCTGGGAGGTTGACGATGTCGACTTTGGCCTCAAGTCA
Source organism: uncultured Candidatus Saccharibacteria bacterium (assembly GCA_964492805.1). Classification (GTDB taxonomy): domain Bacteria; phylum Patescibacteriota; class Saccharimonadia; order Saccharimonadales; family Saccharimonadaceae; genus Nanosynbacter. The sequence continues at coordinate 22,524 of CAZBLG010000003.1, read as the reverse complement.
GTTGGCCGGCAGTACGTACTGGACGATCGAAGTCTAGGCTACGATGAGGTGCTGAGACGATTTCACAACTTGTGCGAAGATATTGCCGGGAAATTACGCTCTCAAGGGGTGATGGCTCGTGGGGTGCGACTGTACGTCAAGACTTATCACGAAGGGCGTTGGCAAAACATTCATCGGCAGGACAGGGCATTTAACGACGAAACTTCCCTGTTTGAAATCGCCAAGAGCCTGCTGCAGACCGCTCCCCTGCCCGCTTATGAAATTGGTGTTTCGTGTTATGGGCTGGTTTCGGAGTCTGAGCTACAGCCTGATTTGTTTGGCGAAGTGGCAAAAACCGCCGAACTAACTTCGGCGGTCGATCAGATAAATCAGTTTTGGGGTCCGCGGACGGTCCACGCCGCCGATACACTAGGGCTGGACGGGCATATGAAGCGCAGGGTGCCGTTTGGTAGTACGAGGTTTATGTAGCCTAGATGTTGCCTATGCCATCGGCGATATCATCAATCTCTGGGTATTTGCCGCTCAGCTCCTCAAGCCGTGTGGCCAATTTGCCCAGGTTGAACTGATGGATACTTAGTTCTATATCGCTATCGTTTATTATTCTTTCAGATACTTCCATTTTTTATCCTTTTTGTTTTATCTAACCTTATACTTTCAGTATAGCATAAACTAGACAAAAAAGCAATACCTTTTTATAAAAATGTCAAAGAAAAGTATATACTAGGGATATATCATGAAGGTTGTCGTAGCAGTTAGTGGCGGTGTGGACAGTGTGGTGCTGTTAGATATGCTGGCAAAAAAAGGCAAGTATGAGCTGATCGTTGCCCACTTTGACCACGGCATGCGCCGAGGTTCGGCGGCTGATGCTCGATTTGTTGAAAAATTAGCCGAGAAATATGACCTAAAGTTCGAGATGCAGCGCGCAGAGCTAGGTGGCGCTAGTGAAGAAATCGCTAGAAATAGCCGATATGAATTTTTATTTGAAATGGCCAGGAAGCACCAGGCGCGGTTGGCGACGGCGCACCATATGGATGATGCGGTGGAAACAATCGTTTTAAATATTCAGCGCGGAACGCGTTGGCGAGGTTTGGCTGGGATGAGCGACGAGAGAATTTGGCGCCCTCTTACAAAAAGAACAAAAAGCGAACTAATAGAATACGCCGTGGGGGAGCGGTTAGAGTGGGTTGAAGATGAAACAAATAGCCAAACAATTTACGCGCGAAATAAAATTAGAAAAAAACTAGCCCAGCTCCCCTGCGCCCAAAAGCTCAAGGTATATGAACTATGGCAAAAGCAGCTGGAGGTCCGCCAGGAAATAGACAAAGAAATCAGTAGGGAAATAAGCGGGGAAATAGAGCAGGGCCACTTCCCTATTTTTAGTCGGTATTTTATGATCATGCAGGACGAGACGGTGGCGCGAGAGCTGGCTTATGAGTATATACTAAGAAACTACCAGATATCACTGCTCGCTAGTCAGCTTGATTATATGATCTTGGCCATCAAAACTGGTCGACAAAACACTAAATGGCAAATTGGGCAGAGTGTGACTATTGAGCTAACTCGCAGGGAGTGGCGTGTACAGATGGCCGAAAGATGATAAAATGAATAGAAGTAGATAATCGAATATGATGAAAGGACGACAGATTAGCAATGGCTAAAAAGATGCCGAATAAGAAAGATGGGAAAACTCCGGGGCCAAAGCAGATGATCCGACTGGGGTTGTTTTGGGCTATTTTGGTATTTATGGGGCTGGCGCTATATGCAGTGTTCGCACCAGCTACCAACTTGAAGGAGGTATCTCTTTCAGATGTAATTGAGCGCGCCAATAATGGTGAAATTACCCGACTTGAGATCCAAGGAAATGACATTAAGGTCACACCAGTCGGCGAGGAAGCTCCAACTGAGCGAACGGTTAAAGAGACTGGAAATATCCGTGAACAAGGACTTGAGGCCGACCCTTCAGTAGTTGAGGTCAAGGTCAGTCCGCCATCAACCACCGGGGACTCACTGTGGAATCTGGCGATTATGCTGATCCCAGTTATTTTGATCGTTGCCTTCTTTATGTTTATGATGCGCCAGGCCCAGGGGCAAAACAACCAGGCGATGGGCTTTGGCAAGAGCAAGGCCAAGCTATATGGTATGGACAAGGAAAAGGTGGTTTTTGAAGATGTGGCTGGTAATGACAGTGCCAAGCAGGATCTGCAGGAAGTCGTAGATTTCCTCAAACATCCAAAGAAGTATCAAAACCTCGGTGCGAAAATACCGAAGGGAGTCTTGTTGGTTGGTCATCCTGGTACTGGTAAAACGATGCTGGCAAAAGCTGTTGCTGGTGAGGCGGAAGTACCATTCTTTTCAATCTCTGGCTCAGAGTTCGTTGAGATGTTTGTTGGTGTTGGTGCCTCTAGGGTTCGCGACTTATTCACCAAGGCTAAGAAAAATGCGCCATGTATCATTTTCATCGATGAGATTGATGCGGTTGGACGAAAGCGTGGCTCAGGTATGGGCGGTGGACATGACGAGCGAGAGCAGACGCTTAACCAAATCTTGGTAGAGATGGATGGGTTTGATGCCAATGCTAATGTCATTGTTCTAGCGGCGACCAACCGAGCAGATGTTTTAGACCCTGCCCTACTACGTCCTGGGCGATTTGACCGACGGGTGAATATCATGCTGCCGGAACGCCGAGATCGCGAAGCGATTTTGAAGGTTCACTTTAAGAACAAGCCAACCGATGAGACGGTAAAAATCGATAAGCTAGCCGCTAAGACCGCTGGATCGTCTGGTGCGGATTTGGCAAATATCGCCAACGAGGCAGCGATTGTCGCCGCTAGAAATGGTCGTAAGAAAATCGCCAACGCCGACTTGACCGAGGCTTTTGAGAAGGTGGCGATTGGTCCAGAGCGCAAAACTAAGGTGATGAGCGAAAAAGAAAAAGAATTGACAGCCTACCATGAGGCGGGCCATGCGGTGGTTGGCCATGTACTGCCCGACTCCGATCCAGTACACAAGGTGACGATTATCCCTCGCGGTGGCACCGGTGGTGTAACTTGGTTCTTGCCACCAGAGGACAAAAGCTACACTAACGTCTATGAGTTCAAGGATGTCTTGGCTCGGGCGATGGGTGGACGAGTCGCTGAGAAGTTGCTTTACGGCGATGACGGCATCACCACTGGGGCAGGCTCAGACCTGCGCAAGGCAACGGAGATTGCCCGAGAAATGGTGATTGAGCAGGGTATGGGTAATGGCCTGCGTGATCAGGTGTTCCACGAGGACAATGGCGGGCTAATGTTCGATAAGATGACTCGCGATCGACCATACTCTGATGCAACAGCTCAGTTGATCGACCGAGAAGTCGAGGAGCTGATCAAAGAAGCTGGTGTGCGCGCCGAAGCAGTACTGAAGGCAAATCGCCAACAGCTTGATAGACTAGCAGACGCTCTTTTGGAGGAGGAGACTCTCGAAGAGGAAGAAGTAGTGGATGTACTAAAAGACACAACCTTGCCAAAAGAGGCAATGCTACACGACTAGGGCCTGTGCTATGAATCGAGTACGCAGAGCGGTCAGTAGGGTAAATAAGCGGCTAACTGTCAAGTTAGCCGCTACTCTACTAGCAGGCTCTATGTTACTCTCAAGCCTACTTGGTTTTTTTCGTGACCGTCTGCTCAACAGCGCTTATATGCCAAATGAGCCAGCCGGACTGGCTGGCTATCCGGTCGGGCTTGATGCTTATACAGCCGCTTTCATGGTGCCCGACTTCATGTTCGCAATTTTAGTTTCGGGGGCGCTGAGCGTAACGTTTATACCGGTGTTTAATGCCCGTTGGGCAAAGGGAAATAAATCATCAGCCTGGGAAATTGGCTCAAGCATGATCAACTTTATGGCCTTTGCGACGCTAATTGCCAGCGTGCTGATCATCATCTTTGCCGACCCGCTGATGCGACACGTAATTGCCCCAGGCCTTAGCGAATCGGGCCACGCGCTAGCGGTCAGTATGATGCGAGTTATTGCTGTAAATCCGTTTATTTTTGCGATCGCAGCGGTGATTGCCAGCATCCAGCAGGCGATTGGTCGGTTTACTTTTTATGCACTGGCACCGATGATTTACAACGTTGGCATCATCATCGGTATTGTTTGGTTTACTGACGGCATCAATCTATTTGGTTGGCAGATTTTTGATGGCGGAATCATGGGCGTAGCCTTGGGAGTGGCGCTTGGTTCTGTTTTGCAGCTAATTGTTAGCTCGATTGGGCTGATGGGACTTGGTTTTGATTATGACTTTAAAGTTCATTGGCGCAACAAAGGATTTCGCAAGGTGCTTAGGTTGCTGCCGGCTCGATCGGTCGATCAGGGTATGGACTACGCGGTTAGCCTGGTCGAAATTAACCTAGCTTCGCGTATGGCCGACGGGACAATCCGTGCTTATCAGCAGGCGCTAACGCTTCACATGATGCCGATTAACCTCATTGGTGTGGCGATTAGCAATGCCGCCTTCCCTCAGCTGACAGAGAGGCTAGGGCAGGGGCGAATGGACCTGTTTCAGTCAGAACTGCGGTCAATTTTAAGAGTAATTATCTGGCTAGCTTTGCCTACGGCGATTATTACCTTTTTCACCCGTGGCTATATAGTTCACTTTATACGAAACACTGGCGATCCGTTGATGGCTGGCATTTTAGGCGCTCTGGTCATCGCAATCCTCTTTAGGATTGTTTATCATATGGCAGCCAGGTCATTTTATGCTCAGCAAGATACCAAAACTCCGCTTTATATCTCATTTGTGTCAATCGGACTAAATATCATACTAGCCGTCACACTAGCTATGGCACTCGACATGGGAGCGTATGGATTGGCCTGGGCGCAGTCAATAGTGGCGGTACTCGAAGTAGCTATCCTGTTTTATGTGATGAGTCGGCGCATGCCAAAGCTGTTCAACCTGTCGTTTATTCATGCAATGTGGCGAATGCTAGTTGCCACTGGTGTGGTGGCCGTGGTGTGCTACGCTGGGGTACTGCTTCTGCCATTTCGCGAAGCTGACAATAGTTTTTATAGTGCGTTCCCGCGCTTTTTGGCAATTGTCGCTATGAGTTTTGTGGCCTACGGGGCTATGTCAAAGCTCCTTAGACTAGAAGAGATAAATCCAGTCCTCTTGCGGATTCGCAAACTGCTGTTTTCACGATTTGATGTAAATCGCCAGTAAGAAGCTTCAGGCTCGAAAGCTTCTGCCTACTATGGTATAATAACAGGGATGAAACAGATGGAGTCTATTCGTAATTTTTGCATCATTGCTCATATTGACCATGGTAAATCGACCTTGGCCGATCGAATGATGGAGATGACTAGTACCGTTCAAAAGCGTGACATGAAGTCGCAATTGCTTGACAGTATGGATCTAGAGCGCGAAAAAGGCATCACCATCAAGCTGACTCCGGTGCGAATGCACCACCAGGGACATGATTTGAATCTGATTGATACGCCAGGGCATGTTGACTTTAGCTATGAGGTTTCGAGGAGTCTACAGGCCTGTGAAGGGGCTATTTTGGTGGTTGATGCCTCTCAGGGGATCCAGGCCCAGACACTGGCAAATGTCTACTTGGCGATGGAGCAGGACTTAGTGATCATCCCAGTGCTTAACAAGGTTGATTTACCAGCCGCCGATGTACCGAGGGTCTCAAAAGAAGTGATAAATCTTTTGGGCTGTAGTGAGGAGGATATCATCAAAATCTCCGCCAAGACTGGTGAAAATGTCGACCGTGTCCTTCAAGCGGCTATTGATCGCATCCCAGCACCAACCGGCGAGGCGGATGGTCCGGCTAGAGCGCTGATTTTTGACAGCTACTATGATGACTATCGGGGAGTTATTCTTTATGTGCGGGTGGTTGATGGCAAAATTAGTAAAAATGACCAGATACGTATGATGGCGACAGGAGCAAGTGGCATCGCGCTTGAGGTGGGCAATTTATCCCCTGCGATGACTGCCGACTCGGCCCTTCAGACTGGTGAAATTGGCTATATTGTCACCAACCTCAAAACCACGAGGGAGGCCAAGGTTGGCGATACCGTTACCATTGAGCAGAGTCAGTCCGCATCGCCGCTGCCGGGCTATAAGGATGTGCGACCTTTTGTTTATGCTGGATTTTTTCCGGTGTCGAACGAATACTATAATGACCTAAAAGAAGCGATTGAGAAGTTGTCTTTGAGCGACTCGGCCCTGCAGTTTGAGCCGGAGAATTCACCGGTCTTAGGATTTGGAGTAAGGATTGGTTTTTTGGGTCTGCTTCACATGGATATTATCCGAGAGCGCTTAGAACGTGAGTACGACCTAGACTTAGTAGTCACCAACCCTTCGACCGACTACCAAATCACCCTAACTTCTGGAGAGGAAGTGAGTATCAAATCGGCGGCTGACATGCCTGACGCTGGACAGGTGGTGGAGATCCGCGAACCGTGGATAAATGGTGAAATTGTCGTGCCCAAAGATTATGTTGGTGGGGTGATTCAATTGATCATTTCAAAAAGAGGTCTGCAAAACAACCTAAGTTATATTGATGAGAGAGCGCTAATTTCATTCGAAGCACCACTAGCAAACCTGCTGACTGATTTTTATGATCAGCTGAAAAGTGTCACTAGTGGCTACGGCTCGTTCAACTATGAGCTGGCTGATTATCGTGTGGAAGATTTAGTGCGAGTTGATTTTTATGTTTCAGGTGAAATAGTCGACTCGCTTTCAGTCATGGCTCACCGCTCAGAAAGTGAGTCCTTGGGCCGAGAGGTGGTTAAAAAGCTTAAAGAAGTTGTACCGCGCCAGGCCTTTCAAGTTAGCCTACAGGCAGCAATTGGTGGCCGGTTCATCGCCCGCGAAGATATTTCAGCCTTTCGCAAGGACGTTACCGCCAAACTCTACGGTGGCGACGTCTCCCGCCGCAAGAAACTCCTCGCCAAACAAGCCAAAGGCAAAAAGCGCATGAAGAAGTTTGGTAATGTCGAAATCCCCTCCGAAGCTTTTACTGTCATGCTAAAGCGCGACTAGGTAAATAGCTTCTTTAGGGGGTGGGCGTAGTTTCGAATTCACTTCGAAACTTAAGCGGAGGGGCGAGCCCCTCCTTGATTATGTGAAGTTTGGTAATGTCGAAATCCCCTCCGAAGCTTTTACTGTCATGCTAAAACGAGACTGAGTAGCAGATTATTTACAAAAAGATAGTCAATTACTACTTGACTTAAGCATGAGTATGATATACTTAGTTCTATCAAACTAAGCGGGGAGATAAGCTTATGGCACGATTGCCTAAACCAGGTGGAGACGCCGGAAATTGGGGAGACATTCTCAATGAATACTTAAAAACAACTCTTAATGAGGATGGAACGCTAAGGAGTGACGTAGTAGCTGAGCAGAACCTCTCCCCAGCTGTTAGAACTAAACTCAACACCTCATCAACTGTTGCCGACGGCTCAATCACCACGCCTAAGCTAGCCGACAATGTGATTACGAATCCAAAACTGGCTCCAGGCAGTGTTAGTAATGATAAGCTTGCGGGCAATATAGCTCAAAGCCAAATCACCAACCTCACATCTGATCTAGCGGCCAAGGCTGATACTTCACACACCCATGGACTCAGTGATCTTTCAGACGTAAGCGCAGACAGTGCAACGAATGGCCAGTCGCTGGTATTCCAGGGTGGTCAGTGGACTGCTGCAACCGTCGATACAGGCGGAACTGGCGTAACCGATCACGGAGCACTTGATGGTCTTGGTGATGATGATCATCCTCAGTATCTTAACAATACAAGAGGTGATGTACGCTACTACACCAAATCTGAAGTAGACGCAGCAGTTGTTTCCGATCATGGAGAGCTTGATGGGCTAGATGGTGATGATCATCCGCAGTACCTCAACAATGCAAGGGGCGATGCTCGTTACTACACCAAATCTGAAGTCGATGCGACAACTTTTGAGCTCGATGATCTCACAGACGTGAATACCGATGGCGCTACCGACGGCCAATCACTAGTATTTCAGGGTGGCCAGTGGGCCGCTGCAACTGTAGTTGATACAGGTGGAACTGGCGTAACTGATCACGGTGCGCTAACGGGACTGGCTGATGATGATCATCCGCAGTACCTCAACAATACCCGTGGCGATGTTCGCTACTATACCAAAAGCCAGGTCGACGATGCAATCGCCGGAGCTTCTGGTGCTGTGGCAAGTGTAGCTGGCAAAACCGGTGCCGTTACTTTAGTCAAAGCCGACGTCGGTCTTGGCAATGTCGATAACACCTCAGATGCCAACAAGCCGGTTTCTAGCGCTACCCAGACTGCCCTTAATGCCAAGGCTAATACTAACCACAGCCACGCTGTGGCCGATGTCACTGGCCTGCAGACTGCTCTTGATGCGAAAGCTTCATCGAGTCACACGCACGCAGTATCTAATGTTACAGGGCTTCAAGTGGCACTTGATAGCAAGGCAGCTGATAACAGCGTCGTTCACACAAGTGGCAACGAGACAGTGGCTGGCGTCAAGACGTTCTCAGCCTCACCGGTTGTACCAACGCCCACTACTAATACCCAGGCGACCAACAAGCAGTACGTCGATACTGCCGTGGCAAATGCTGGCGGCGGAGGTGGCGCTGTCACTCTAGCTGATATGCCAGCTGGGTCAGTTATCTATGCGATCGGCGCTAGTACCGCCAGGCCGAGTAGCCGCGCTGATCTTTGCTGCATGTGGTTTGCCGATTCGGCTCCAGTCAATGCTCTCAGCAATGATGTTTGGATGAATGGTGCGTAGGCTGGCTTATGGCTATTACATTAGTTGCTTCTTCTAAAAGAGAAGACACCGTCAATGCTTTTACAAGAACCATTACAGTGCCTAATGGCGTGCAAAATGGGGATTTTATCATGCTGGTGGTGTCCTATGGAGGTGGCGTTACAACCAATAGTGCAAGCGGACTGACTGGTCTACAGAAACTTGGCGATGGTCAAGGCACGGGTATGACCTCTACCATATATTATCGACAAAATGCACCAGCAAGCGATGCTGGCACAAATATCTCTGTCACGCTTTCAACCTCACTGCGCGCGGTCGTGCTATGTTTAGTTTATCGCGGCGTGCGAACAACTGGCAATCCGTTTAATGTACAGTCTTCTATTACTGGTGAGTACGCTACGCCAGTTGTTGCGCCGACCGCTCAGACTACTGCCGCTTCAACGCTGCCACTACAGGTGGTGAGTGGTTCACGTACTACATTTGAGTCAAATTGGCAGGAGCCTGGATGGGCGGATGCTACAGTTGACGGCTATACATCCGGTGCAGAAACCGGAAACACCGGTACTGTAGTCGCCTGGCCGAGTGGACAAGTCCCGGCTGGCACAACTATTGGCGGTGACACCTGGACTCCACCAGCTTCGGTTAACTGGTCTGCCTGGACCCTAGCGCTTGATGAAGGTACGGCTGGGAGTGCACCAGTGGTATCAATCGCCTCATCTCAAACAAGCTCTTCCACTGAGCTGGTAACACTCACTGCATCTTCCACCGGCCCATCGCCGACATCATGGGAGTGGGAGCAATTATCTGGACCGCCCGTTGCACTAAGTGGTAGCGGTGCTACTAGGACATTTACCGCCTCGGCTTACCAGCAGAATACAATTTTATCGTTCGGCGTCAGAGCATTTAGCGGTGCAGCCGCCTCAAATCAAGCAGTTACTAACGTCACTGTTACTCCTCACGAGTGGTGGAGGAGGCTGGGTGGTAACTGGCTGCCGATTCGCCGTCGATCGTTGACAGCCGGCAACCCGTTTGATGAGCCAGTAGTCGAGGATCGACCAACCTTTAGTTTTAGTGCGGTTGGCGCATCTGCAAGCACGACTATCGCCGGGTCTGCAGGTTGGCAACGCGAAAAGCGTGTTGGAGCAGCTACAACCGCTCCCGGTGCCAGTCAAACAGCCACTGGCAGCCTAGACCTTGCCGGAGATACTCGGTTTAAGTACGGTGGCGTTCCAGCGGCCCCAGGTCATGCATCTAACCCTGGCCAATATGTACAGACGGAGTTTAAACCTGGTGGTAGCTCCCAAAATGCTTATTGGCTGTTTAACCTCGAGTTTGAAACAACCTCGCCGGTCGTCGAGATACGCCTAAATGCACCGGTGAACAATCCGCGATTTGGTCTAGTTACTGTTAATGGCAGACTAGTCTCAGAGACTGCTATAGCCGCGCAGGCTTCGGCAGGCTCAGGCTATGCGGCAAAACTGACCTTCCCGACGACCAAGCTGCGTCGAATCATGATTCATGGACTAAACCACAATATGGGCCGCTTTGGCGGTGTAGCGGTGGCTTCGGGGCATACAATTACCCGACCAGCTTCTAGTATTGGAAAGCGAATTGCGATTATCGGCGACAGCTGGGTAAATGGTGCACTAGGAAGTCCACCTGCTGGAGCCTCAAGTGTAGAAACCTTTGCCTGGCGCCTAGGGCGTCTGATGGGTGGCGATGAGTTTATCCAAGCGGGTATAGGTGGCACCGGCTGGCTACAGATGACGGGCGGTGATTCAAACTCAGTATACGGCGCGCGAGTCAGCGATGTTATGTCGATGAATCCTGACGTGATTATATTCACCGGTGGACGAAATGATAGCTCTACTGGTCTACGGCAGGCTGTTGAGGCTACACTAGATGCTACAGCGAGTATAGCCGAGCGCTATGTAGTTGCGACAAATGCACCAAGTCAGTCAGCCCAGCGCAGTGCCATGCAGCAAGCTGCAAATGCAAAAGGTGTAGTCTATATCGATGGTTCTGATGCGGGAATTGAACTAGGAACTGACGGGGTGCACCCAACCTTTGCGGGGCACAAGGCACTAGCCACCGCACTGTTCGACAAGATTGGTCAGGCCGGCCAGCCTGGTCCCGGTCCAGATCCGGACCCAGACCCAGACCCTGACCCAGATCCAGATCCAGATCCACCCGGTCCTGGTCCAGGCGAAGAGGCTTCAGAAGGACTATTCTTCAAATTACCGGCGATCAGTAGTCCGAAGCTAGCACTAGGTCACTTCTTTGGACCATATCCAATAGTGCTCGACAATGTGGCACCGGCAAATGACTATTACGCTAGAAACTACTTAGCAGTAAATGGCGAAAGTGGTACTCACTCAGCCTACGGAGGCTTCTTAAGGGATCGGCCTAAGACTAACTGGCCATACGCAAATCCATACATGAACACTCAGATGCACGATGAAATCAACCACGCCAAGCAAGCTGGTATTGACGGATTCTTTGTAAATATCATGGGTAGCGGTGGCGCCAACTGGGACAGGTACGTTGCGCTAGCAGATGTAGCGTCGGCCAGTCACCCTGGATTCTGGGTAGTACCGATGGTTGATGCCAATGGATCGATGGCCCAAAACGACAGCACGGCTGTCAATGCCGCTCGCATCAACACTATCTTGTCTAAAAGCTCGTCCTATCAGCTGCCGGACGGTCGCTACTTACTAGGTTCGTTCAAGGTTGAAGGAAGAAATTTCGCTTGGTGGCAGTCGGTGATTAACACGCTTGCCAGTACTCATGGCAAGCAGGTCGCTTTCGTTGGTGTATATAACGACATTGGCCAAGCAGGCAACTACACAAATGTACCGCAATACGCTTCAGGTCCATGGGGTCCGGGAGCAGATCCAAATATTTGGCCTAACCACGGCAACTACGCTGGATCGGCCAGGGGAAGAGGTGAAAAAGTCCTCTCAGCTGTCTGGCCTCAGGACATACGTATGCGAGGTGGTACTTTCGAGGAAGCACTCAACACTGGATCACTGCGGGCTTCGTGGACTAGAGCGATTAGTGACGATGCTGATATTGTCCAGCTCTGTACCTGGTCAGACTATTCAGAAGGCTCTCAGATTCAGCCGTCTGCAATGCGCGGCCACGTAGCGGCAGATATTTCGGCTTACTATATAGCTCGCTGGAAGACCGGTTCATTCCCAACCATCCTGCGCGACGCGATGTACGTCAGTCACCGTAACCAGATGGCCAATGCGACAATAACCGGTGGCCAGACTCAGTTTATGAGTCATAGACCACGACCAAACCGATCGAACTTCCGTGAGCATGTTGAGATCCTAACGTTCTTGACGGCTCCCGCGAATATATCAGTAAAGATCGGCAGTACGACGCATAACTACACTGCGCCAGCTGGCATGAATGTACAGACCTACCCGATGCAGCCCGGCCATGTCTCTGCCAAGGCAGTGCGATCTTCGAACGAAGTCGCGCGAGTCAACTCTCCTGTTGTCATCAAGTCAACTTCAGTTAACCAGGACCGTCAGTACGCCATGTTCTCATCACTTCGAGGAACCGCCGATCAGTATGATCCAACACCTGGGTCTCCGACGCCGAACCCGTCCGAGTATATCAGCTAGCTAATACACACTAGAGCTGGCTCTCAAACAGCCGCACATACGCGCCGCGCTTGGTGACCAGCTCTTCGTGTGAGCCCTGCTCGACTATTTGACCATCCTCTAGAACATAGATAATGTCAGCTTTTCTTACCGTCGTCAGGCGATGGCTGATGGTGATGATGGTTTTGTCTTTGGCAGCAAACAGTCGCTTAAATATACGTGATTCGGCCAGTGCATCAATGGCGCTGGTTGGCTCATCAAGGATGATGATCGGGCTATTGCGATAAAAGTTACGCGCTAAAGCTAGCCTTTGCCACTGTCCACCGGATAGCTCAACTCCCGAAGTACCATCATCATGCTCAATCCACTGATGTACAAAGTTATCGAGCCCCTTGGGCAGTTTCTCTAGGAATGATCGGGCCTCTGCATCGTCAAGTGCCGCTTGAAAAAGCGACTCATCGGGTTGTTTTGATACATCACCAAGTAGAATGTTGTCGCGTGCTGAAGCAAAGCTATAGTTGGTGAAATTTTGCTGTAGAACTCCAAGTTTCTTATGCCAATCCTCTAGTTTAATTGACGAGAGATTTTTGCCGCCCAACAAAACCTTGCCCTTACTCGGACGATAAAGCCCAAGCAGTAGTTTTACGAGCGTTGATTTGCCGGCGCCATTTTCTCCAACAAGTGCGATAAGCTGGCCTTTCTTTATCTGTAGTGAGACATCTTTCAGGACTTGCTGCTTAGAGTTTGGGTAGCGAAACGACACATTCTCAAGCTGTATAGTATCGGGCAGGTTTGGTAGACGTAGCTTACGATGCTTGGCGGTCGGTAGTGCCATAAAATCATTGTAGTCAAAGAGATTTGCAATATCTTCATCTATCGAGCTGAGGTTTGATACAAATTGCCGGGCTCCGCCTAGGGCGCGTGAGGTTATCTGCTGGACATAGAGGAACTGGCCAATAGGCTGCGCCTGGGCAATAATCTGCAGCGTTATATATATCAGCGCAGCAACCTCTGCCATCGCCTCTAGTATGTCAGTGCCAAGTCTACCCGGGATAAATTTACGATCAAACTCCATGCGGGTTTTTTCGTCTTTATCGCGTAGTTTTGTGCGCATATCAAGCAGGTGTCTAGCTAGTCCGTACAGGCGCAGTTCGGCAATATGCTCAATTCGCAACATGTTGTATTCAAGCATGTCTTTTTGTCGTCTGGTTTCGACATTGGTGTTCCAATGCTCAACTCTCATGCGAGATAGACGTAGTTGTAAGATTACCCCCGGAACAATTGCGATGAGGAGTATGACCCCGATCCACCAGCTGACTAGCGTCAGAGCGACTAAGCCTACGATCATCTGCACCAGTGAGGAGAAGATTGAGGCAAGACCGTCAAATACGTAGCCAAAAAAACCAGCAAAACGTCGTGATTTGTCAAATAGGTCAGCGGTTTTTTTGTCATCATAGCGCCAGTAGTCTAGCGCTAGAAACTGCTCGTACATCTGGTCACTGATCGCTACGTCAATCCTATAGCGAACAAACTGGTTGATATATTGCTCTAGACTGCTCCAGGCCATCATGCCCACCCCAAGTAGGGACGTCACGATCACGTAGGTGATTGCTCGACTACCAGCGGTTTCGTCCCCGGCGTAAGCCTCGGCAAGTGCCGTAGTAGTCAGGGCGGCGAAATAGGTAGTGACAATAGGCAGAATTGAGGTGATCAGTGTTCCGATGAGTTTTACAAACACCGCTAAGGGCGATGCCTTGTAGGTAATCAGTGCCACGCGGGCCAGGCCAGACAGCCGCTCTTTGATCGATAGTTTTCGCTTGTCGTTCTTCATAGTCAGATTTTACCACTCATAACTCTTTTAAATTATAGCACAGATATAACAAAAAGTCAAGCAGAACAAAATAAAGGTCCTGGGCTGGATTAATGTCATCATCTGTGGTGTAATGACTCAATGGAGCACCTCAAAGAAATTGTCGATAACTACCAGCCTAGTGAAGCTACAAAAGAGCTTGTAGCATCGGCTCGAGTGGCACTGCTGGCTGGTATATCGGGTGCAGGAAAAGACACTATAAAGCGAGCACTGATGGGTGTGAATCCAATATTTCACGATATTGTGTCGCACACCACTCGTCAGCCTAGACAAAACAACAGTACCTTAGAGGTTGACGGGCTGGACTATCATTTTATTGACACTGAAACTGCCCAGAAAATGTTAAAAGACCTTGCGTTTGTAGAGGCGAAATTTGTTCACGGAACTATTTATGGCACGTCTGTGGCTGAAATTGAAAAAGCAAAGCGCGAGGGGCGAGTAGCAATTACCGATGTTGATGTGCAGGGGGTGGGTGAGTTTAAGCAGCTAGCACCCGAAGCAGTTTCAATTTTCGTACTTCCGCCATCGTATGAGGCGTGGATTGACCGCTTAAGAAGTCGTTACTTTTCGGAGGAGGAGTTTGTTAGTGAGTGGCCCAAGCGTCGCCAGAGTTCGATTAGCGAGCTAAAGCATGCACTTGAAGTGCCGTATTATCACTTTATTATTAATGATAATCTTGAACGTGCAGTGCGAGTCAGCGAAGATATTATACTGCGCGACGATGTGTTTTTTGAAAAAGACATAGAAGCGCGCATCTTGGCCAGGCGACTACTAGAGGCAATAGAAGTTAATTAGCACTCGCTTGTCATGAGTGCCAGTGTCGTGATACAATAAGCCCATGAGCGAACGACAAATAGCTATATTGGTTGCGATAATTGAGCAGTACGCTGAGGTGGCGGTGCCGGTTGGTAGCATCACACTGGCCAAGCTGTTTGGCGTATCTTCGGCAACGGTTCGATCAGAGATGGCGCGGCTCGAAGAGCTGGGTTTGATTGCTCAGCCTCACACCAGCGCTGGACGAGTGCCGACCGACAAGGGCTACAGATTCTACGTCAACCGACTAACTGAAGAGCATGAACAGCACTTGGCTCTTGACCAGCCACAGCCAATCGATCGCAGTGCGAGAGCGATTGATGCACGGGTGCAAACATATGCCAATCAAGCTGACCGAGCGATTCGTAGTGCAGTTGATAGTTTAGTTGAATTGACTCGAAACATGGGACTGGCGACAATTGGCGATGAGCTGTATTTAAGTGGCATGAGCAATCTGTTTTCTCATCCAGAATTTGCCGATGGAGTGCATGTGCAAGCGGTGGCTAGGCTGATTGATAACCTAGAGCCGTGGCTACGCGAGGTCGCACCAAATGAGCCGTTAAATGTTTATATTGGTAGTGAAAATCCAATTGGCAAGGCTTCGGGGGCTAGTTTAATTATCAGTAAGTTTCGTTCGCCGTATTCAAACTGTAGCTATATTGGAGTGTTGGGTCCAACTCGGCAGGACTACGCAAGGACCATGCGATTAGTCAGTCATACGGGGTCGATGCTAGAAGAGGTGCTGTAGAGACATGAGACAAACCTACGGTTTTTCTCATCACGCCGTGCACCGAAGTGAATTCGGATGCGCGGGTTGCTCTTTTCCCTTTTCGAACAATATAAGAACATCCACATACAGAGCCGACCTAAGGAGGAATTATGGCAAAAAGTAAGAAACAAATTGAACTTGAACAGCAGGCCGGAGAGTTGACTCAGGATTTGCAGCGAACGCGGGCTGATTTTGAGAACTTTCGAAAGCGTGTTGAGGAAGATAGAGCTAGAGCTAAGCAGCTCGGTCAGCAGCAGACTGTTTCGAAGTTGCTACCAATCATTGATACGATAGATCGAGCTATCGTTCATCTTCCAGATGAGCTAAAGGGCAACAAATGGGCTGAAGGTGTAGCATCGATACCAAAGAGTTTGGTGAAATTGTTCGACGAGTTGGGACTTGAAAGAATTGTGGTGGAGCCTGGTGTTACTGAGTTTGATCCAAATTTGCATAATGCGATATCTGCGGATGAAGCGGAGGGCAAAAAAGAGATTATAGCCGAAGAGCTCCAGACTGGCTACAAGCTTTCAGGTAGTGTCATTCGCGAGTCGTTGGTCAGAGTTACTCGAAAATAAGCATATTCTATGGCTGATTGGCCGGTGCAGGTGTATAATCAAGCCCATACATGGCGGTGGGCAAAAAAACATTAGAAATTGAGGCAATCGAAAGATTGCTTGAGGTTTTTGATGGCGATCCCACCAGAGCAGCCTCGGCCGTTCGTCAGTACATGGCAGATTTGAATGATGATAGTCCCAAGCCTAGCCATAATACACATCAACCAGCTGGTGAGGTTTTGTTAAGGGCGGAGAATATCACCAAGACATACAAGGTCGGTCGGCAGAAAATTGAAGTGCTAAGTGAAGTATCGCTTGAGATACATAAAGGTGAGTTCGTGGCTATTACTGGAACGAGCGGTAGTGGCAAAAGTACGCTGCTACAGATCATTGGTGGGCTAGATAAGCCAACTGGCGGTGAGGTGTATTTCGGCGACTTGAAACTATCTAAGCTATCCGATAAAAAGTTGTCAGCTTTTCGTCGTCAGGCGATAGGTTTTGTTTTTCAATTCTTTTATCTTCAGCCTTTTTTGACCTTGGGACGCAATATTGAAGTGCCAGGGATGTTTGCCAAGATTAAACGAGCGGAGCGAGTGAAAAAGGTTGAGGAGTTGGCTGAGTCGGTTGGGCTGACTGATAGGATTAGGCATTTGCCAAAAGAACTTTCTGGCGGGCAGATGCAACGAGCGGCTATTGCTAGGGCATTAATCAATAACCCGAAGATCATATTGGCCGATGAGCCAACAGGCAATCTTGACAGTAAAAACAGCCAGGCGATTGTCGATTTATTTGAGCAGATTAGGCGGGAGTTGGGCACTACTATTGTGATGGTGACTCATGAGCGGTCGATTGCTGGGCGGGCAGATCGAGAGATTGTACTGAGTGACGGGAGGTTGGTGTAGTGCGGTTGGTTGATGCAGTAGTCCTGGCGACTACAAAGCTAAAGACTCAACGAGTTAGAACAGGTGTTATCACTGGTGTATCGGGTGTACTCTTTGGCCTGCTCATCGGCGTGGTAGTGATCTTTCAGGGGGCGTTTGATAGCGCAGAGCGGTTCAATAAGACCGGTCTAGGTAGTCGATATGTTGTCTCGGCTGGCGAAACTGATAGTTTCTACATGTACGAGTACCTCAATGATCCGGCGGTTGTCGAGAGGGTTAGGTCAGCTCACCAAGAATTGGTAGCTAAAAAGCAAGCTGCGGCCAGGAAATATTCAATCAACTACAATCCAGCAACTGAAGATCCCTCGCCAATTATTTTTGATGAGGCTGAGGGTAGAGATGTAATAAGCGAAGATTATACTAGCTCAGAGGCGGCTCAGCTGGTTGAGCGAGAGTTGGCAGCCGAGCATAGGTCTAGTAAGTCCGATCTCGATAGGCGAATTGATAGGTATTCGTCGGCTGTGGAGCTTGGTCAATACAATGCACTTATGCCTGAGAGTGGCACTCTGCTCTATATGAAGGATGGCAAAGAAGAGTCTTTGAGCGGTAGTAACAAGTTGGCCTACGAGAGAGCAGGCATGCTGTTTAACGAAGGTGCAAAGTACCTTCAGTTGTTGCCTGAGTCGTTGGCTGAGCCATTCATATCAACCTCAGCCTATGATCCGAGCGATGGGGAGCTGCCGGTCATACTACCCTATGATGACGCTGAAGCGCTACTTGAGCTGAAGCCGCTAGCTAATAATGCTTCTACAGAGGAGCGGCGCAATAGAATGCAGCAGGTGCATAGTCGAGTGGGGGAGGTTGTAGTTGAATTTTGCTATCGGAATGAAGCATCAAATCATTTACTGAGTCAGGCGATGTCAACGGCCGATGAGATGGAGAAAAATAAAAATAACCTAGACTATCAAAAGCCAAGCTTGATCTATGCCGTACCCGATAGGCAGTCTTGTGGAGAAGTGGCGGTCGCCAGCGACACTAGAACGGCAGCACAAAAGGCTATTGAGGAAAATTTCCAGGCTTATCAAAAAGAAATCGGCGCATATATTGGCGATCCCGAGCAGCAAAAATTAACACTGAGGGCAGTCGGGGTGTCGGCCGGCAACATAGGCATTAACCAACAGTTCTCGGTCTCTAGTTTAGTGCAGATGCTCTTGTCGTCTTCGTTAGGCCATGGTGTATGGAATATACCACTTGGTCTGTTGGAGCAGACTCCCGAGTCAGCTCGACCGGCGGCGATATTTAATCACAATCAATCAGTGAGTGCGCTATACGGAACCAGTACTACGACCCTATACGAATTCGATGACCCAGCTGAGGCTAGGGACCTAGTTGTCAACAATGACCCGGAGCATCGATTTTGGGCATATCCTTTTGGCAGTTCTAGTTTGATCATCAATGAGGCAAAGGCTTGGTTTGAGCGGATCATCTTTTGGGTAGTTGTAGTGATTGGTGTAGTGGCGACGATCATCTTGAGTGGGTTGGTTGGCCGAACGATTGCTGATAGTCGTCGTGAGACCGCTGTCTTTCGATCAATTGGCGCAACCCGGGGCAATATCGCCAGCATATATACGGTTTACACGCTCCTGTTTTCAGTTAGAGTGGCGATATTTGCGTTTGTGCTGGGCTTGGCTTTAGCATTGATAGCAAACCTAGTGTGGTCTGCTAGCTCAACAATTGGAGCCGAGCTGGCGTTTGGGGTGGTTGACTCTGGGCTAACTTTTAGCCTGGTCGGCCTTGGCAGCGTGTATCTACCGGTGATTGCCGGGGCTATCATAGCGGTCGGACTAGCGTCAGTCAGCATCCCGATACTTCGCAATGTCAGACGAAACCCTATCAACGACATGCGCGACGAATAAACCAAATTGGCACTCGCTTGACATGAGTGCCAACTTTGTATACAATGGAATTATTGGCACTCAACCATAAAGAGTGCTAAAATGAATATAAGCAATACGAATTTTTAAAATAGGAAGGGAAAACATCCAAATGGGAAAGATTATTGGAATAGACCTTGGTACAACTAACTCAGCTTTTGCCTACATGGTTGCAGGCAAGCCAGAGGTAATTGCAAATGCCGAAGGTAATCGCACTACGCCGAGCGTGGTGGCAGTAAATAAAAGTGGTGAGCGGTTGGTTGGCCAGGTGGCTCAACGCCAGCGCGTCACCAATCCAAAAAATACTATTTACGGTGTAAAACGACTTATTGGCCGTAAGTACGAGGACAAAGAAGTTCAAAAAGACATTGATATTTTGCCATTCAAGATCGTCAAGAAGAATGGTGGCGTAGCAGTTGAAATGGGCGGCAAGGAGCATACTCCTGAAGAAGTCTCAGCGATGATTCTTTCAAAGATTAAGGCCGATGCCGAAGCTTTCTTGGGTGAAAAAGTGACTGAGGCGGTGATTACGGTTCCGGCATACTTTGATGACTCACAGCGCCAGGCGACTAAAGATGCAGGCAAGATCGCTGGTCTTGAAGTTCGCCGAATCATTAACGAGCCTACTGCGGCAGCGCTGGCTTATGGCTTAGATAATGCCAAGGAAGAGAAAATCGCCGTGTTTGACCTTGGTGGTGGTACATTTGACGTTTCAATCCTTGAGCTGGGTGACGGAGTATTTGAAGTCAAGTCAACCAACGGTGATACACATCTTGGTGGGGAAGACTTTGACAATGTTATCGTCAACTACTTCATTGACGACTTCAAAAAGCAAGAAGGAATTGATCTTAAAAAAGACAACGCGGCCATGCAGCGACTTAAAGACGAGGCTGAAAAGGCCAAGAAGGAGCTTTCAAGTACGACTGAGTACGAGGTTAATATTCCCTTTATCACCGCTGATGCCGATGGTCCAAAGCACTTTGAGATTAAACTGACTCGAGCTAAGCTTGAGGAACTAGTCGGCGACCTGCTTGATAGACTAGCGATACCTGTTGAAAAGGCACTAAAAGATGCCAAGCTTTCAGCCGGTGATATCAACTCGGTAGTGTTGGTTGGCGGTATGACCCGTATGCCAGCGGTTGTTGAAAAAGTGAAGAAGATTTTCGGTAAAGAACCAATGCAAGGCGTCAATCCAGACGAAGTTGTAGCAGTTGGTGCGGCCATCCAGGGTGGAGTATTGGCCGGAGATGTCAAGGACGTACTACTACTTGACGTAACGCCATTGACGCTTGGTATTGAGAC
>CAZBLG010000003.1:0-1933 GCA_964492805.1 uncultured Candidatus Saccharibacteria bacterium | reverse complement strand
ATGTCAAGGACGTACTACTACTTGACGTAACGCCATTGACGCTTGGTATTGAGACGGCAGGTGGAGTCCGCACACCGATGATTGACCGCAATACGACCATTCCATCTAGCAAGAGCCAGGTCTTTTCAACCTACGCTGACAATCAGCCGCAGGTGGAGATCCATGTTCTTCAAGGTGAGCGCGAAATGGCGAACGACAACAAGAGCTTAGGAACTTTTGTTCTTGATGGTATTGCACCAGCTCCTCGCGGTGTGCCACAGATTGAGGTGACATTTAATCTCGACGCCAACGGTATCTTGAACGTTACCGCTAAGGATAAGGGTACTGGCAAGGAAAACTCAGTCACCATCCAGGACAGTGGCAATATGTCCAAAGAGGATATTGAAAAGGCTCAAAAAGAAGCCGAGCTACACGCTGATGATGATAAAAAGAAGCGTGAAGCGGTTGAGTCTCGTAATGCATTAGAAAATGCTATTTACCAGGCTGAGAAGATGCCGAGCGAGCACAAGGATAAGATATCTGATGAGGATAAAAAGACTATTGAAAAAGCCGTAGAGGTGGCCAATAAGGTTAAGGCTGATGAAAAAGCGGACAAAGAAGCGTTAGAGGCTGCTGCCAAGGAGCTAACTGACACTATCATGCCAATTGGTGCCAAGCTCTATGAAGAGTCGGCCAAAGAAGAAGAGGCCGCTAGCGATAAGCCGAAGGACAAAAAAGACAAAAAGTCTAAGAAGTCGAAGGCTGATGAAGCAGTTGAGGGAGAGGTTGTCGACGAAAAGTAGTCCCTTCTCGTATGCCTAGATAATAAATCCGCCTCTACAAAGGGGCGGATTTATTAAATGGCATCAGAATAGCCTAGCGCCTACTACAAAGAATACCCACCACTCATCTAGTTGGTCGTGATATGCTAGCAGTTAGATATGGTAGGATTTAGGTTGAGTAGACGGAACTATCGCCAGGCGAACAAGCGTCGAAGTCGCATAGTATTGGGTGTTTTGATTGGGGCGATTGGTGTGTTGGTGTTGGGTAGTTTTGGTGTTGTGGCTTTTCGTGCCCATAGCCTCGTTGTGCCGCTGGAGATTAATGCCATTGGTATAAGTCCTCCAGCCACCCAGGCTCATCCACTGGCCTGGCCAGACTATGGTCAGGCAGCCATAGCAACACCTCAGCATGGTGTAGTGGCGACGCACGGATCTGATCAGCCGCACCCTACGGCCAGCATAGCCAAGCTTATCACCATACTGGCAGTGCTTGAGAGAAGGCCGCTACAGCTGGGCGAGGGCGGTCCGGTGCTGACTATGACGCAGGCCGATGTCGATAGCTATAGTTGGTATATTTCACAAAATGGATCAAACACACCTGTCTACGCCGGGCTTCAGCTGAATCAGTATCAGGCAGTTCAGTCGGTGTTGTTGGCGTCGAGCAATAATATGGCAGATACCTTAGCGATATGGGCTTTTGGTTCAATTGAGGCGTATCACACTTATGCCAGTGCAATGCTCGAAGGCTGGGGCTTGAACGATACCGTAGTTGGCGGTGATGCCAGTGGGCTGAGTCCGCTGACGACTAGCACGGCATCTGATTTAGCCCAGGTGGCACTTAAGGTACTTGAACAGCCGGTGCTGGCGGAAATCATATCTCAGTCGCAGGCAGAAATTCCAGGGGCGGGCATGATCCGAAATACCAATCTGCTGCTGGTAAATGATGAAATTATCGGCATGAAAACCGGCGAAACGGTTGAGGCCGGCGGTAACTTCGTGTTGACGGGTGTGCAGCGAAGTGGCGCGGTTTCTCAGCAGGTTGTAGTCGTTGTCATGGGTGCTCCGCTGGCCTCAGTAGCTATGCCGGCGAGTTACGCGCTTTTTCAGTCGGCTGTGATGAACTTCAGTTATATACCAATCGTTTCGGAGGGTCAAGTTGTGGCAAGGTTGTC
>CAZBLG010000002.1:0-26583 GCA_964492805.1 uncultured Candidatus Saccharibacteria bacterium | reverse complement strand
GTGGCCGATGTTGGCCACTACGCGCAGCCAGCGGCTTAGTCAAAAAACCCTCCAAGTACTGGAGGGTTTTTAAAGTAAATTGTGAAGTAGGGCGGAGTTAGCCTTATGGCCAACTCCGCCCCGCACCTCAAGACGCAGCCCCTGGGCTTGGGCCGGGTTTTGACACTTTTTTCGGTTTCTGGCGGAAGTATGTAACTGCAGCGAGCACCGCGAAAACAAGGGCCAGTACCAGCAGGAGGTCGTACTCTGTGACTATTTTGTATAGTCCAAAGGTTGACCCCGTGTGAACAATTACCAAAGTTACCGCAGACACTGCATATGCCTTGAGCGACTTCTGCTTCCACAGCAGCATGCTGATGAATATCACCAGCGCGACAGTAACGGTCAAGAAAGACAAAGACAGTAAATCCATCTCGCCACCAGATCCCTTTCGTTTGTATGAGGTGCGGCCTATTTGGACAGACACCTCTGGCATGATGGGACTTCCCATATGCCTAGCGGCCCTATCCGAGGGCTTAGGATTACTATAGCACAGATTTCATAAAAAGTCAATAATTTTAAAGCTTTTGGCTGAGAATACCAACTCACCTCAGTAAGTATTCCTACCCACACAACTTTAGGTAAGGGCTCTTTTAATTAACAAGTAAGTATAGTCAGGTACTAGGTAGATTTGATAGCACGATATACTAGCCGCGGTATTGTTATTGAGAACGCATCTCGCGTAAGCATAGGGCGTCTTCAAGGGATTGGCCATGAAAGCCCTTGCTGCTGTCAGTACCGCACTGCTTTAAGTGCATAAGATTGAAAAATCTTTCGATATTGCTTATACTTAAGACATGAAGATTTACTTGGGGTCAGATCATCGTGGGTTCATGATGAAGGAGAAGGTTTTTGCGTACCTAGCGAAGCACGGCTATGATATTGAGGATGTCGGAGGGCGTGAGCTCAACCCCGATGATGACTTTCCGCAGTTTGCTCAAGCAGCGGCACTAAGGGTGATTGGCGATAACTCAAATGACCCACGGGCGATTTTGATTTGTGGTGGCGGTCAGGGGATGTGCATGGCAGCCAACCGGTTTAAAGGGATTCGCGCTAGTGTGATTTGGGATGCGGCCGAGGCGCGGATGACTCGAAATGACAACAACTCAAACGTTTTGTGCTTGCCGGCAAGAGTGCTCGAGAAAGATGAGTCAGCCTGGAGGGGTATCATTGAGACTTGGATAAACACGCCATATGCCAACGCTCCAAGATACAACCGACGTAACGCGCAGTTGGATGAGCTGTCATGAGTGTTATTGCACCGGCGATTTTAGCTGAAAACCCCAGCATGTACAAAGAGCAGGTCGATAGGATAACTGGCTTTGCTGAGAGGGTGCATATTGACTTGACCGACGGAGAGTTTGCACCGTCTTTTACGGTTGGTGTGGCCGATCTTTGGGCGCCTGAGGGCTGGACGATTGATATTCACTTGATGTCGCATAATTTGGCTGAGTATGTGCCAAAGCTTGTGGCGCTTCGACCGAACTTGATAATTATACACGCTGAAGCAAATGGCGATACAGCGTCGGCGCTCACGCAGATAAAGCAAGCTGGGGTAAAAGCTGGTGTCGCCCTACTTCGTCCGACAGTGCCGGTGACAGTTACACCACTGATTGAGGCGGCTGATCATGTTTTGATCTTTAGCGGCGAGCTGGGTCGGTTTGGTGGATCGGCCAACCTGATGCAACTCGAGAAAATTCGCCTAGTCAAAGCGATCAATCCCAATGCCGAGATCGGCTGGGACGGTGGGGTGATGGCAGACAACGCGTATGGACTGGTTCAGGGCGGCGTTGATGTGCTAAATGTTGGCTCGGCAATTCAAAAGTCAAGTGACCCGGCGGCGGTGTTCGCAAAGCTTCAGCAAGAAATTAAAAAGACTGGCGTGCTTGGGTAGGATAGTTATGGGTGGGCTGACAATTTCGCAGATTGAGCAAAAAGCCCAGCGCATCCGCGGGGATATTATCCGGATGCTCGAACGGGCTGGCAGTGGTCATGCGGCTGGGCCGCTTGGCTTGGCTGATATTATGGCGGCACTGTTTTTCAATGTGCTAAATCTTAGGCCTAAAGAACCTGACTGGCCAGAGCGCGACATGTTCATCATGAGCAATGGCCATTGCGTGCCGGTGTTGTATGCGGCAATGGCTGAACGTGGCTTCTTTGAGGTGGAAGAGCTGCTGAGCCTTAGGGCCTTCGGCAGTCGCCTGCAGGGTCATCCAGAGCGAATTATGCTTCCAGGGCTTGAGACGACAAGTGGACCGCTTGGATCGGGCCTAAGTCAGGCAGCTGGCGTGGCTTACAGTCTGCAGTATCTTGATAAGAACCCCGGACGGTTTGTTTATTGCATGATGGGCGACGGGGAGTTAAATGAGGGTAATATCTGGGAGGCGGCGATGTTCGGCGCCAAGTATAAACTCGGACAACTGGTTGGAATAATTGATAGAAATAATATTCAAATAAGTGGTAGCACTGAAGAGGTGATGCCGCTTGAGAACCTGCGCGACAAGTGGGAGAGTTTTGGTTGGCATGTTCAGGAGATTGACGGGCACAATATCGAAAGCGTGATTGAGTCTATGAGTATGGCCAGGGCGGTGACAAATCGTCCGAGTGTGATAATCGCCCATACAATTCCTGGACGAGGAGTCGATTTTATGGAGTACGATTTTAAGTGGCACGGCATGGCGCCAAATCAAGAACAGGCAAAACAAGCGCTTGAAAAGCTTCAGACGCTTGATGGCAGAACGGAGCGAGCCCATGCCAGCTAAGCTAGAGTCGATGCGAGTTGGATTTGGGCGTGGCGTGGTCAGGGCAGGCGAGGCGGACGAGCACGTAGTCGTACTGTCGGCAGATTTAGCCGAAAGTACCCAAGTGTCGCAGTTTCAAGAGGTTTTCCCAGAGCGGTTTATTGAAGTTGGCGTGGCTGAGCAAAACTTAGTAACGGTCGCTAGTGGTTTGGCGCTGGCTGGCAAGAAGCCTTATGCGGCAAGTTATGCAGTGTTTAGTCCGGGTAGAAACTGGGAGCAGATACGTACGACAATCGCCCTCAATGAGCAGCCGGTGGTTATCGTCGGCTCGCACGCTGGGATTAGTGTCGGTGCTGATGGAGCGACGCATCAGATGCTTGAGGATATCGCTTTGATGCGGTCTTTGCCGAACATGGTGGTGATCGCTCCAGGCGACTCAACCGAGGCCGAGCAGGTAGCGGTCGCTCTTTCTAGGCACGATCATCCGTCATATGTCAGGTTGGCTCGTGAAAAAACTCCGGTATTTTTAGAAAACGAGGAGTTTACCATAGGCAGGGCGCGACTGCTTCGTCAAGGTTCAGACGTGGCGCTGATTGGCACTGGTACTATGAGTCACAGCCTGCTGATGGCCGCGGAAGTGTTGGCAGAAGCTGGGATCGAGGCTGAAGTTTTGCACGTTCCGACTATAAAGCCGCTCGACGAAGAGGCGGTACTTAAAAGCGCCAAGAAGTGTGGCCGAGTTGTCACGGCTGAAGAGGGGCAGATTGCTGGAGGCTTTGGTGGAGCTATTGCCGAGCTTTTATCAGAGTCGTTACCGGTACCGATAAAACGAATCGGTATAAACGATCGGTACGGCCAGTCAGGGTCTGCCGAGGAGTTATTTGAGCACTACGGACTCAAGCCGGAGCAGATAGCCAAGGATATAAGACAATTCATTAAAATTATGCCGCAGTATCACCAGTAAGGAGAAAAGATATGGGACTAACAATTAAGCAGATTCGACGAAATACCACCAAGGCCAGGCACCTCATGCAACGAGCGCGAGCTCAACATTTTGCGGTCGGGGCGTTCAATATTGACAATCAGGAAACTCTGATCGCCGTAGCCCGGGCCGCTCAAAAGTTAAGCTCACCAGTCTTGGTCGAGGTGAGTGATAGCGAGGTCAAGGCCATGGGCCTAGAGAATGTCCGTGACATGGTCGACAACTACAAGGAAGAATACGGGATAGAAATGTTCCTTAACTTAGATCACAGCCCAACCGTCGAGGCTTCAAAGCGAGCAGTCGATGCCGGCTATGAATTTATTCATATTGATATCTCCCAGGCAAACCCCCAAGCCTCTAACGAAGAGATAGTCGCCAAGACTAAAGAGGTTGTCGACTACGCTAAGTTCACCGGTGCGCTGGTTGAGAGCGAGCCACACTATTTTGCTGGCTCATCAAACGTCCATACTGAGGGGTTTGACTACGAGGAAGTTAAAAAGACCTTTTCGACACCAGAAGGTGCCCGGGAGTTCGTTGAGTTAACCGGAATCGATACGTTCGCTGCGGCGGTTGGCAACCTGCACGGTAAATACCCGGTGCCAAAGGAGCTTGATTTGGCACTACTACAGCAGATTCGCGATGCAATCCACTGCGAAATCAGCCTCCACGGTGGCTCAGGTACGCCGGCCTACTACTTTGAAGAAGCGGCAAAAATTGGCGTTACTAAGATAAATATAAACAGCGATATGCGCTATGTCTTTCGCAAGACTCTAGAAAAGGTTCTGAGCGAAAATCCAGATGAGTATGCGGTTATAAAGCTGATGCCTGAGGTGTATAATGCAGTTCAGGAAGTGGTTGAAGAGAAGATAAACTCATTTGGTAGTGCCGGAAGAGCGGTGGTTTAGGTGGCTAGAGTTGTAACAGTTGGAGCGGCGGTGCAAGATGTTTTCTTGAGCAATTCGGATGCTTTTGCACCAGTCTGTATAAATCCCGACACCTGTTTTGAGATGCTTGAAATCGGCTCTAAGGCCGACGTTAATACGATATTTTTCGGCACAGGCGGTGGGGCAACAAATGCTGCGGTGACTTTTGCTCGGCAGGGTTTTGACGTTAGGTTCATGGGTGTGATCGGGCGAGATCCAGCAGGGCAGGCGGTTCTTGATGATTTGGACAAAGAAAACGTCAACACCGAGCTAGTTCGCTATAGCGATACTCACAGCACCGGCTATTCGGTGCTGCTGGTCGCACCAAATGGCGAGCGGACGATTTTAACCTACCGCGGAGCATCGACGCACTATCGGCTAGAGGATATCAATCTTGATGAGGTAGAGGCTGACTGGTTATATGTCACCACCCTAGCTGGGTCGATGAAAGTACTTAGTCAATTATTTACTCAGGCCAAAAGTAAAGGTATGAAAATTCTCTTCAATCCTGGTAAGAAGGAGCTGTCCAATGCAGAAGAAATGCGCGGTTTGCTTAGTGATGTTGATGTACTGCTGGCGAACAAGGGCGAGATGCAGAAAATAGTTGAAGGTAGCGAGCTGGAGGAGCTGATTCTTCATGCGCTTAACGTCGTACCAGTGGCGATTGTTACGGACGGAGCGAACGGGGTGGTGGCAAGTGACGGCAAGAGCATCATTCGAGCCGGTCGCTATGAGGACAAAGATGCTGTTGATCAGACTGGGGCAGGTGATGCGTTTGGCTCTGGGTTCCTTAGTCAATGGGCAAAAGGAAAAAGCTTAAAAGAATCGATTGTTTTTGCCAGCGCAAATTCAACATCGGTAATCAGCCAGATGGGGGCGAAAACCGGTATCTTGCAGGCTGGAGTTAGTTTGCATGACATGCCTCTTTCGGAGAGAGCACTTAATTAAGGGGGTTTTATGGCACGTAACTTAATCACACTTCTAGGGTCCGACAGCCGACAGCAGTTGGCTCTGCAAGAGCTTCGCTCGATGATTCATGACGGGGTGGACGTGCGACTAATTGCTGACATACTGGCCAAGGCGCATCTGGTTATGCGACAGCTGGGGCTCGATCCGACCGATACGACTGCCCAGGAGGTGTATAGCGCACTGCTCAGTGCAGTCAGGAGCGAGCAGTGGTTGAGTCTACTTGAAGAAACCGACTACGTGCTACTAGAAATTGATGGCGAGATCATCTCGTTTAATCCAATCGATGTGGTTGACAACTATCACTACGAACTACCCCTTGAAAGTCGCAAAACTTCTGCCGCCAAGCAGGGATTGGGTTGGGAGATTACCAAACGCTACAAGTCTCATCCCCGTTCAAATGACAGCCGAGTTCACCAGGTGGCTGAGCGCGCTAATTTGCCAACTGAAGAGCCAAAATATTGCAGGATAATCTTTGAAAAACCGTCAATATTAACTATAGGCGATATTGCTTCCGAGGCTTTAATTACACTCGATAAAGATAGCATTGAAGTTGAAGGATCGAAGAACAATAAGAAAATATCCGTTAGTCTGGGCGCAAAAATAGCTTCAAAAAGTGCTGAAGTTCAGGATGCGGTGGGCGGTGCGGCAAATGCCGCAGTGGCGTTTTCGCGACTTGGAGTTCAGCCTAGCCTAGTTTCTTGGCTGGGGGATGATACGGTGGGGCGGCAGTCGCTCGGGTATCTACGCCAACATGGGGTGGATATGAGCGGGGTGGCGCTACAGAAAAAGAAGCGATCGAACTATCACTACGTACTGCGCCATGGAGCGGAACGAACAATTATCGCTCAGTACGAAACGTTTGATTATCGATGGCGCGAACCAGACTGCCTGCCAGACTGGCTATATTTGTCGATGATTTCCGGTGAGTCGTGGGGCCTGCACGAAGACCTCCTGGGCTACCTGGGGCGACACCCTTCAGCAAAATTGGCTTTCCAACCAGGAGCTTCGCACATCAGCTGGGGCAAGGACAAGCTCAAGGGCCTGCTTAAAAGAAGTGAGGTGATAATCATGAATGTCGAGGAGGCAATGGGGCTGACCGAGCGAACAGCTCGGAGCATCGATCCGCTGCTCAGGGTGATTCATGGCCTTGGTCCGAGCATAGTTGTGATTACTGACGGTCCAAATGGAGCGTTCGCCTACGACGGCACTACTAAGTATGAAATATCTAAATATCCCGACCCGTCAAAACCGGTTGATCGAACGGGCGCGGGAGATGCATTTGCCGCAACGTTTATCGCCGAGCTTGCTAAAGGCTCGCCTATCGATAAAGCCTTGTTGAGTGCTCCGGTCAATAGCATGAATGTCGTCCAGCACCTCGGTGCTCAACCTGGGCTACTAACCACCGAGCAAATCGATACACACCTCAAGAGTGCGCCAACCGGCTACGCCATCAAAAACATTCGCTTGGTCAAAGAGGTCGAATAAAATTACTTGTGGTCGCAGTAGATGCGGTTAGACTGGGCGATCCGTACGACCTCTTCAATGTCATCAGTGATCATGTACAGGTTTTCATCACCTGGCGAGACCGTCTGCTCACCCTCAAGCATGTGCTTTTTGATAAATACGTCTAAATCATTCCAAAATTCACTACCATAAAGAACTATCGGCACTTTGTTGGTTCGCTTGGTTTGTACAAGAGTTAGAATTTCCATCAGCTCATCGAGCGTTCCGTAGCCCCCTGGAAAAAACAGATAAGCATCGGCATACATTGTCATGACAATTTTTCTTGGTGCAAAGTGTTGAAACTCAAAAGATTCGGTGGCGTAGGCGTTGAGAGTTTGCTCGTGTGGCAGCTTGATATTAAAGGCAATTGATTCTCCGCCTGCATCGCGAGCGCCTTTTTGGACGGCTATATCAGCCCCCTCATTAGCCGCGCTCATGATACCGTGACCTCCGCCAGATACAATCGCATAGCCTGCGGTAGCTAGCTGCTCAGCGATAGTTCGCGCGGCGACGTAGTACTGATTGTCGGTGGCTGTTCGAGCAGATCCGAAAATGGTTACTGTGCGGTGGTATTTGCGCAAAATATTATAGCCAGCTTCAATTTCCTTGCTGACATCACCCAGTCTGAACATGGCCGCCTGGAGGGCGATATCTCTTGGTATACAAACTGCATTTGTAGTGTCTTTTATCTCTGTGTTCATTTATTTTTTCCTATTTGTTTTTTGGATGTTCTTATTAAGCAATACTACCATGGAGCGCATCTGTTTGCAATTTAGTTATTTTTTCTGTCTTCGTTAGCTCAGGTAGGGACTATATAGTAAAATAGAAGGATGAGTGGATTTCGTCTTGACTCAGAGTACCAGCCGACCGGCGATCAGCCTCAGGCAATAGGGCAGCTAATTGCTGGACTTGAGAGTGGGGAGAAAGAACAGACGCTGCTTGGGGTAACTGGGAGTGGCAAGACCTTTACTATGGCAAATATTATCGCTAACCGCCAGGTGCCGACGCTGGTTCTAGCTCACAATAAAACTCTAGCAGCGCAGTTGTTTTCAGAATTTAATGAGTTTTTCCCCGACAATGAAGTGCATTATTTTGTTAGTTATTTTGACTACTATCAGCCCGAAGCCTACATCGCCTCAAGTGATACATATATTGAAAAAGACAGCATGATTAACGAAGAGATTGACCGGCTCCGACACGCTGCGACCAGTGCGCTGCTGACTCGCCGAGACACAATCATTGTTGCTAGTGTCAGTTGTATCTACGGAATCGGCTCACCTGATTCGTACGCCGAGATGTCAGTGCGCGTTAAACGAGGTGAACGTAGGCAGCAGGATAGATTTGTGCGTCTGCTGACCGATATTCAGTACAAGCGAAATGACATTGAGTTCACCCGCGGGCACTTTAGGGTGCGCGGTGATGTGGTCGATGTATTTCCAGCCGGATCCGAGAGGGCTATTAGACTAGAGTTCTTTGGTGATGAGGTAGAGCGGATAACTCAGTTCGATCCATTAACCGGCGAGGTGTTGGCTGAGCCGGATGAGGTGAATATATTTCCCTCAAGTCACTACGCCACACCAAAGCAAAGGCTGGAACATGCAATTGTCAACATCGAGCAGGAATTTAATGAGCGGATGGAGTTTTTTGAAAAAAACAACAGACTACTCGAAGCCCAGCGATTAAGTCAGCGAACCAAGTATGACCTAGAGATGCTGCGGGAAACTGGATTTGTTAAGGGAATTGAAAACTATAGCCGCTACTTGACTGACCGAGAACCAGGTGAGCAGCCGGCAACGTTGATTGACTATTTTCCGGATGATTGGCTGCTGATGGTTGATGAAAGTCACATGACACTGCCTCAGGTTCGTGGAATGTATAACGGCGATCGAGCGCGTAAGGAGACTTTAGTAGAGCACGGCTTTCGTCTGCCAAGTGCTTTAGATAACCGCCCTCTCAGGTTCGATGAGTTTGATCGGCACATCAATAATGTGATTTACGTTTCGGCAACACCGTCGGAGTATGAGCTGTCGCGATCACCAGCCCCAGCTCAACAGGTAATTCGTCCAACCTGGCTGCTCGATCCAGAGATTGAAGTTAGAAAAACCGAAGGCCAAATTGATGATTTGATGAATGAGATCGCCGAGCGTGTAAGTAGCAGCCAGCGAGTGCTGGTAACAACTCTGACCAAACGAATGGCTGAAGACCTAAGTGCTTATTTGGAGGAAAATGGAGTAAAAACTGCCTATCTTCACAGTGAGGTAGAGACTTTAGAGCGCGGTGATATACTGCGGCAGCTTCGCGAGGGCGTGTTTGATGTGCTAGTTGGTATAAATTTGCTTCGTGAAGGGTTGGACCTGCCGGAGGTCAGCCTGGTGGTAATCATGGATGCCGACAAAGAGGGTTTCCTTCGCTCAGAAAGTGCATTGATTCAGACAGTCGGGCGTGCAGCTCGCCATGAGAGAGGTCGGGTGATTATGTATGCCGATAGGATCACCGGGTCAATGCGCCGAGCGATTGATGAGACAAATCGAAGGCGGAGTATTCAGCAGGAGTACAACACCAAAAATGGCACCACTCCGACTTCGGTTTCTAAAAAAATCGACGAGGGCCTAAGGGCAATCATCCCTCAAAAAGAATCAGACAAAAAACCAAAACTTGATCTTCGAAAAATTCCCAAAGATGAATACAAGACACTGATCAAGGACCTAACTGCTCAAATGGAGCTGGCCTCAGCTAATCTTGAATTTGAAAAAGCTGCAGAGCTACGCGATCTTATCCAGAGCGTAAAGGATGAGATGTAGTTGTGAAGAAGTTAATTTTTGGAATTTTTGCCCATCCAGATGACGAAGCTTTTGGCCCTGCTGGCACATTGCTCAAAGAAGTGCGCCAGGGTGCCGAGCTACACCTAATCATGCTGACTCCTGGACAGGCTGGGGAAAATCCAGATTCTGTTGAGGATTTGGCCGAAGTACGGCTCGGTGAGTGGCATGAGGCAGCTAAGAAGATGGGTGCCCATAGCCTGCATAATTTGGATTTTATTGACGGACAGTTGAGCAACGATGATATGATCGCTGCGTCAAAGAAGATTGAGAAGATAGTCCGAGATGCTGCATCGTCAGACGACTTGGTAAAGGAAGTTGAATTTATCAGTATGGACACCAATGGCCTATCGGGCCACATTGACCATATTGTTGCTTCGCGGGCGGCCCACTATGTATTTTATAAACTAAAGGATGAGGGTCTGAGCCTGACGCGTTTGCGCTTGGCGTGTATTCCCAGGGAGCAGACCAGCGATCGACCAAATCTTGGCTTTGTCTTTATGGAACCTGGACGACTACCGGAAGAGATAGATGAGGTTGTTGATAATCGAGACCTAGTTGATGAGGTGTATGAGATTATGCGCATCCACCACACTCAGCGGTCTGATGGTGAGTCTCATATAAAAAAGCTGGGTGATCGGGTGGCAATTGACCACTTCATTGTTAAGACCTAGGTACGTTTAGTATTTCTGAGGTATAATGTTTATATGAAACAGTTTTCTGCAAGTGATGTTAAGCACTTGGCGACTTTAAGCGGTCTGAATCTCTCAGACGACGAGGCCGAATCGCTAGGGGTAGATCTAAAGAATATTATAAAATATGTTGATAAGCTTGATGAGCTGGATGTAAGTGGTGTGGAGCCGACGTATCAGCTGACAAATTTAGTCAGTGTTACGCGAAATGATGAAATTGACCCAGGTAGTATTGGCCGTGAGCAGCTACTGGAGCTAGCGCCTGACTCGGCTGAGAGTCAAATAAAAGTCCCGAGGGTGCTTTAAGATGCAGATCGGTGACTATCTGAAGAGTTCTGCTCTAGCCAACGTCGAACAGGCGATAAAAAAAGCAAAGGACAATAAAGAGTTTTCAGCACTAATTAGCCTGACTGAAGAGAGGGCGCTGCAGAGGGCTAAGTTGGTTGAGGAGGGTAGGATCGACGGCAGACTCAAGGGCGTGCCGTTTGTGGTAAAAGACAATTTCTTGGCTCACGATGGACCGTCAACTGCCGCCAGTAAGATGCTAGAATCGTTTGTCGCACCACTTCAAGCTACGGCGATTGAGCGACTCGAGGCCGAAGGCGCTATCTGTATCGGTAAGGCAAATCTTGATGCTTTTGCGCACGGTGGCTCTACGGAGAATTCTGCATACGGGCCAACTAAAAACTCTGTTGACCCAACGCGCGTGGCTGGTGGTTCATCTGGCGGCTCAGCAGTTAGTGTAGCCTTGGGTATTGTACCGTTTACGCTGGGCTCAGATACCGGCGGTTCAATCAGGCAGCCAGCCAGCTTTAATGGTGTAGTTGGCGTTAAGCCGACCTACGGCATGGTCAGTCGTTATGGAGTAGTCGCGATGGCTTCAAGTACTGATACAATTGGTTGTTTCGCATCAACTGCAAAAGATGCCGACCTGGTCATGGAGATAATGGCTGGTGCTGATGAGAAGGATATGACGACGCTACCGGATGGCTGGCAGAAAAGTCAGCGTTTTGAAAAGAAAAAAGTGGGCATAGTTCGTCAATTTATGACGGAGGATGTTGACGCCGAAGTTAGGGCTAGGGTGAGTGAATATGCCGAGAAGTTAAAAGATCTGGGATATGAAGTTGAAGAAGTTGATTTAAAAATGGCAGAGTATAGCCTGGCTATGTACTACATTATTATGCCGGCAGAAGTCATGTCCAACCTCGCTCGCTACGACGGAGTTCACTATGGCCGTCGCTCCAAGCAGGCAGAAACCTTGTCTGATGTATACGGAAAAAGTCGAGACGAAGGTTTTGAAACAGAAAATAAACGCCGAATTATGATGGGAAGTTTTGTGCTCTCTAGTGGCTATTTCGACGCTTATTACCTAAAGGCCCAAAAGGCTCGCACTCTACTGATAAATGAGTTCAGCGAACTATTTACCAAGTACGATATGCTGGTTGGCCCAGTAGTGCCTTCACCCGCCTTTAAGATCGGAGAAAATGTCGACGATCCAATAAAGATGTATCTTTCTGATGTGATGACAACACCGGCTTCTATGGCGGGTCTGCCAGCGCTATCGGTCCCAGCCGGCACTACTAGTGGTGATTTGCCGGTCGGTATCCAGCTAATTGGAGACTATGGATCTGATCATTGCCTGCTTGCGGTAGCGAGTGAAGTCGAGGAGGTGTCGTAATGGAGGGTACGCTAATCGCGCTAATCGCTTCGGCTGTGGTTGTTGCAGTGCTACTTTTTGCAATCATTCACTTCTTCCCTCACGCCTCTACTGTTGATAAGCAGAAGTACCAGTCGCGTTGGCTGGAGATTGAGAAAAAGCTTCAAGGCGGCGACCTGGACAGCCGCTTCATGGCAATACTGAGTGCCGATAAGTTGCTAGATCAGGCCTTAAAAGAGACTGGTTCACGTGGCTCAACCATGGGCGAGAGGATGAAGGCGCGACAGTCGGCATGGTCTAACGCTAACGCTGTATGGGCGGCGCATAAGTTGCGTAATCAAATTGCCCATGACGAGAATGTTTCAGTCAGTGAGGAGACAGCTCGTCGAGCGCTAGCCAGCTTTAAGAAAGCCTTACGAGATTTGGGGGCCATGTAATGAGCGTATATGATGACTATGAAATTACGATCGGCATTGAGTGCCATGTTCAGCTAGCTACTAAAACTAAGCTATTCTCGCATTCCGATAATGATGCCCGGGACAAAGAGCCTAACACTTGCGTTTCAGCAATCGATCTTGGGCTACCGGGAATGCTACCGGTGCTAAATCGCCAGGCAGTCAACCTGGCCATCAAAGCAGCTAAAGCTCTGAACTCCGAGGTAGCCAAAGTTAGCCGATTCGACAGAAAACACTATTTTTATCCAGATCTGCCAAAGGGCTACCAGACAACCCAGATGTATCAGCCAATAATTCTCGCCGGGTTTGTCGATGCGCCACTGGATGATGGCTCGACGGTTCGGGTGGGGATTCATCATGCGCACCTCGAGGAGGATGCCGGGAAATTAACTCACTTTAGTGACTATTCACTAGTTGATTTAAATCGGGCCGGTACGCCACTGATTGAGATTGTCTCCGATCCAGATATTCATTCAGCCGAGGCAGCTCGGGCCTATGCTACTGAGCTTTATCGCCTGATGACCTATGCCGGTGTAACCCACGGTGACCTATATCATGGCAATATGCGCTTTGACGTAAATATTTCAGTGGCCAAAAAGGGAGCTAGTGAACTAGGCAAGCGGGCTGAAGTAAAAAACCTCAATTCATTTAGAAGCATTGAGCGAGCAGCTGAATATGAATTCAAGCGACAGGTTGACCTACTGGAGGCTGGGCAGGAGGTGGTCCAGGAAACCCGTGGCTGGAGCGACGACACTCAGACTACAACCTCGCAGAGATCCAAGGAGGATGCTCAGGACTATCGCTACATGCCAGATGCCGATATTCCGCCGATAGTGCTGAGTGACGAGGAGATTGCTGCGCTACAGAGCGATATGCCAATGCTACCAGATGAGTATCGCACTAGCTGGTCTAGCCTCGGTCTCGATAAATCGGTAGTTAACTCTCTGCTAGATAATCAGAACTACGCCAAGGCGGTGATAGAAGTTCAAAAAACTGCCGGAGAGTCCGCCGCTAAGCGTGCGGCCCACTGGTTCTCAAGTGCTGTGGCGCCAGCCGATGATGCGAACGAGCGATCAGTCGGACCTGCGCCAGACATGTCTATTGAGGCGCTGATTGAGTTGGCGGAGATGACTGATAAAAGCGAAGTTAGCAGCACTAGTGCCAAGGAACTATTTAACGAACTGCTGTTGGGAGCGACAAGCCCTAGGGAGTTGGCCCGATCCAAAAATCTCTTGCAGGTTTCAGATGAAGGAGCGATTGCTCAGATTGTTGATGAGGTGCTGAGCGACCCTGCTTCGGCTGCTTCAGTCGCTGATATACGAAACGGTAAAGATAGGGCGATAGGCTATTTGGTAGGACAGGTGATGAAACGATCAAAGGGTCAGGCCAATCCAGCACTGGCGCAAAAATTAATCAGAGAAAGGCTATAATAACAATGAAAAAACCAACAAAAGCAATTATTGCAGCAGCGGGATTTGGTACTAGGTTTTTGCCGCAGACGAAGGCTATGCCTAAAGAGATGCTGCCAATCGTTGATAAGCCAATCATCCAATACATCGTAGAGGATTTGGTCAACGCCGGAGTTAAGGACATTATTATTGTAGGAAGTGGTACAAAGCGTGCCATAGAAGATCACTTCGACGTGCCCAATGAGGACCTCTTGGCAAACTTAAGGATGGGTGGTCAAAAAAAGCAACATTATATCGACGAGGTCAAAGCCATATCAGAGATGGCCAACTTCGTTTATATACGCCAAAAAGGCCCATACGGCAACGCCACTCCGATGGCAAATGCGGCACATCTGATTGGTGATGAGCCATTTTTCTATATATTTGCAGACGACTTGGTTATTGCTCAGCCCAACACCTACACACAGCTGATAGATAAGTATGTAGAGTTGGGTGGTAGTATTTTGACCTGTCTAAAGGTAGAAACCGACAAGGAGTTCGAGAGCTACGGTATACTTGATGGCGACGAGCAGGGTGATGGGGTGATAAAGATGAGTGGTATTGTTGAAAAACCTGGACCGAAGAGTGCTCCGTCGAACTTCGCTCATGTCAGTAGCTTTTTGTTTGAACCAAAGGTGCTAAGTTACCTAGAAAAAGGCATGAAAGAGCTCAAGGAGGGTCAGGAGTTTTATGTTAGCGACAGCCTCATTGCGCCGATGATAGAGGACGGTCATTCTTATTTTGGTTATCAAGTTCAAAACAGTCGACGCTACGACACCGGAGACAAGCTCGAATATCTTAAAACAGTAATTGATTTTGGACTTCGTGATGAAAAACTTGGCGCTGACTTAAAAGACTATCTGACAAGTCGTTTAAAATAATATATAATAGAGTGCATGAACGGCCTTGTTATATTTCTAGTTATCGTACTGTCGGTTTTAGTAATTGCCGCACTGGTACTAATAGTTCGTGTTATTCAACTAACTAGGCACATCAGCCGAGTTCAGCGACACACTCAGCAAATCCAGCAACGAGTTGAAGAGACAACGTCGACTGTATCGATTGTTTCATCAGCGGTGGCTTTGATTGGTGGTCTGGCCAAGAAAGGTCCAGGCAAAAAGAAAAAACCTTCAAAGGGTAGTGACAATGACTGAGCAGAAGCCAGTTAAGAGCACCTCAGTTGCTAAGAAGGTTAAAAACTTCGTCAAACAAGAAAATGAAAAAGGTGCTCGTCACAAGCTTATTGAAGAGTTGTTTTATGATTTTCATTCCGCACGACGGCAGGTTTATGCGATGAACTTTGTTCGTGGACTGTTCTTTGGCTTTGGTAGCGTACTAGGAGCAACTTTGCTCGTAGCACTACTAGTTTGGATGCTGGGCTTATTTGGCGGGGTGTTTCCAGCGCTGGCGGATTTTATCAACAATCTAACCGAGACCATGCAGCAGCGTCGCTAACACCGCAGATTTGGGGTATACTAGATAGTAATGGCGGCAGTTATGGATACTTTAGAGATGCAAACGACCTTGAAGTCGTCTGATTATGTGCACCTGCATAACCACACTCATCATAGCCTGCTTGATGGGCTGACTAAGATAGGTGATATGGTCGGTCGAGTGAAAGAGCTGGGCATGGAAGCCTGTGCTATCACCGATCACGGCACCATGAGTGGTGCGATTGAGTTTTACAAAGCTGCTAAGAACGCTGGCATCAAGCCTATCGTGGGCATAGAGGCTTACGTTGCTACTCGCTCTCGTTTTGATAGAGATCCAGCTAAAGATAAGGCTCGCTACCATCTCACTCTTCTAGCGATGAATCACCAGGGTTATCAGAACTTAATGAAACTCTCAACCAAGGCGAACCTTGAGGGGATGTACTACAAACCTCGAATCGATCATGATCTTCTGGAGGAGTTTAACGAAGGGGTAATCGTACTATCGGGTTGCGCCAGCAGTGAACTTGGTGAGAATTTGCGCAATGACAACTATGAAGAGGCCAAACGCATCGCTAGTTGGTATAAGTCGGTCTTTGGC
The DNA here is from genome assembly GCA_964492805.1 of uncultured Candidatus Saccharibacteria bacterium. GTDB lineage: Bacteria > Patescibacteriota > Saccharimonadia > Saccharimonadales > Saccharimonadaceae > Nanosynbacter. Next base: position 10,324 of record CAZBLG010000002.1, on the reverse strand, counting down.
GATCGCTACTACTTGGAGCTTCAGGATCACGGCCACGCTGATGCACCGGGTCATTGGGACGTACAGGGCAAAATCAATGACTATTTGATGCAGATAAGCAAAGAGCTTGATATTCCAATGGTTGTATCAAGCGACGGCCACTACCTCGATCATAGCGATCAAGAAGCGCATGAGATTTTGCTTTGCGTGGGTACTGGCGCTTTTTTGAGTGACGAGAAGCGGATGAGTCTTAAGGATTTTGAGCTACATTTAACCGACCCGAGTGACATTATCGGTCGCTGGGGCAAGACCCACCCCGACGTTGTGACCAACACTAAGGCGATTGCCGACCGGTGTGATTTGGAAATTGAGCTTGGTGGAATTTTGATTCCTAAATTTCCCACGCCAAACGGCGAAACAGAGAAGGAATATCTCGATCACTTAGTTTATCGCGGCATGGCTCAGCGCTACTTGGGGCTCTCCAGTGAAGAGGCGGAGAAGCTGAGCGATGAGCAGATTCGAAAGAAGTTAAGTCCGGAGCAAACGGGGCGACTCGATATGGAACTCGAAGTTCTCAATAAAATGAACTACAACGCCTATTTTTTGATTGTTCAAGACTTTATTAACTGGGGCAAGGATCGGGGAATTATCTTTGGACCTGGACGTGGTAGTGCTGCGGGGTCAATCGTGGCGTATTCATTGAATATAACAGACCTGGACCCGCTGAAGTATGACCTGCTTTTTGAGCGATTTTTAAACCCGGATCGTATATCGATGCCGGATATAGATATTGATATTCAAGATACCAGGCGTAACGAGGTGATTGAGTATTGTGCAAATAAATACGGTGAAAACAGAGTGGCCAATATCTGTACCTTTGGCACCATGGCCGCTCGCGGTGCAGTGCGCGACGTAGCCAGGGTCCTGCAGGTGCCATATGGTGAAAGCGATAGACTCGCCAAACTTATTCCTCCGCCAGTTCAGGGGCGCCATATCCCGCTAAAGGTTTCAGTGACTGAAGATGCTGATTTAAAGAGAGAATACGAAACTAATCCAACAGCAAAAACTGTTTTTGATTACGCAATTCGCCTAGAAGGCACCATTCGATCTCATGGCGTGCATGCAGCTGGTGTGGTCATTGCGCCCGACGACTTGGTGAATTATGTGCCTCTTGAGATGGCTCAAAAAGGAGTCGTGGCAACCCAGTACCCAATGGGTCCGGTTGAGGATTTAGGGCTGCTCAAGATGGACTTTTTAGGTCTATCGAATCTTTCAATTATCAATAACGCTCTGCGCATCATTAGAAAGGTGCATAAAACTGACATCGACCTCTCGACCCTGCCTCTTGATGACAAAGAGACCTATAAACTTTTTCAACGTGGCGATACCACGGGTGTGTTCCAGCTTGAGTCGGCTGGCATGAAGCGCTACCTTCGAGAGCTGAAACCAAGTGTCTTTGAGGATATTGTTGCTATGGTTGCGTTATACCGGCCAGGTCCAATGCAGTTTATCGATAGCTTTATCAAGCGAAAACACGGCGAAGAAGATATTGTCTATCTGCACTCAGGCATGGAAAACTCACTGAAAAACACCTATGGAATTTTGGTTTATCAGGAGCAGTTTATGCAGATCTCAAAAGAGTGGTGTGGCTTTAGCGGTGGTCAGGCCGATACTCTTAGAAAAGCTGTGGGCAAAAAGAATATGGACCTAATGATGCAGGTAAAACCGGAGTTTGTCGAAGGTGCAATAAATGTTGGCGGAGCATCACGAGAAGTGGCTGAAAAATTCTGGGACCAACTGGTTGAGTTCGCTAACTACTGCTTCAATAAGTCGCACGCCGCTTGTTATGGATTGATCGCCTATTGGACGGCTTATTTAAAGGCCCATTATCCTGAGGCATTTATGGCTGCACTGATGACCAGTGACCGAGATGATACCGAGCGTCTGGCGATTGAGATATCTGAATGTCAGCACATGGGCATCGATGTGTTAAATCCTGATGTTAATGAATCTTTTGTTGAGTTTGCGGTTGTTCCTGGTAAAAAGCAGATTAGGTTTGGCATGGCGGCAGTCAAAGGCGTAGGGGTCGGTGCGGTTGAAGAGGTGCTCAGAGCTCGTGATGAGGGTAAGTTTGTTAGTGTTGAGGACTTTGCAAAGCGTGTTTCAACCACGAAATTTACTAGAAAAGCCTGGGAATCGCTGATTAAGACCGGAGCTTTCGATAGCTTCGGTGACCGATCGGACATTTTGTTCAATCTCGAAACTCTACAGGGGTTTGCCTCAAAGGTTCAGAAAGAAGCTGCCAGTGGACAAACCGATCTTTTTGGCATGCTAAGCGACGGAGCTGAGGATATTATGCCAACTATTCAACTGCAACCAGCGCCAACCAGACACACCGAAAAAGAACGTCTGATGTGGGAGCGTGATCTGCTTGGGCTTTATATATCGTCTCATCCGCTTGATGACTATGCTATGTATCTGTCTGAACAAACCCAGCCACTAACCCAGTTGGTGCCAGAGTATGATAGTCGAAAGATGATGGTGGGCGGTATTATCACCTCTGTACGGACTATAGTCACTAAAAGTGGCTCTAAGATGGCTTTTGTGGGGCTTGAAGATAAGTTTGGTGATGGAGAGGTGATAGTATTTCCAAACCTCTATGAGCAAATTGGCGCTCGGTTGGTGCAGGATGCGGTGGTTACCGTTACCGGCAAGAACTCTGCTCGTGATCGCGAGGGCAATCTCGGAAGCGAGAGTAAGCTGATTGCCGATGAAATCACCACTATTACCGATGAGGCGGTGACAAGCTACGAGTCAACTGGCGGAAAGATTAATGCACCAAAGGTTAGCCCGAAAGTCAAACAACAGAAACAGGCTGCATATAACGCTAAAAAGCAGGGCAAGCCAGCTCAGCCAGCAGTTGTATCCGAACCAACCACCAAGTACAGCGAACAGCCGCCTCGTCCCGAGGAGGTTATCGGAAAATTGTTCGTCCACCTGAAAAATCCTGATGATCACCAGGCGTTAATCTCGCTTAAGTCAATCTGCGGTAAATATCCAGGAATTACTGAGGTGGTACTTGTTCTGGGGGAGGCCGACAAGTCGGCAATTCGCCTGCCATTTCGAGTTGAACCAAGCGACACACTGCTCAGTCAGCTTCATCAAATCTTAGGACAAGAATCGGTCGTCTTAAGATAGCGTTTAGCCCTGGGTCATCGCGTATAGAGCGATACCCGTCGCCACACTGACATTGAATGATTCTTTTTTGCCAAACATCGGTATTTCAACAACATGATCAGCACGCTCAACTAGCCATGGGTCAATTCCATTTACCTCCTCGCCAAGAAGAAGAGCGAACTCGAAAGGTGGCTTAAACTCTGATAGGCTCACGCTTTTTGGTGACTGCTCGAGGGCGACGACTGGCAGCTTGTTGCTCTTTAGCCACTCTTCGAGTTGCTCGACGTATCGAAACGGGACCAACGTTTCGGCACCAAGTGCGGTTTTATGGATTTGAGACGTTAATTTTTCTGAGATGTGCGGTAGTCGGGGGTCATTGGTCGTTCTGGGATAGGGCGAGTAGCCGCTGAGGAGGATTTCCGCTACACCAAATCCTTCGGCAGTACGAAAAATCGAACCAACATTGTGAGTTGAGCGGATATTATGCAAAATTAGGGTGATTTTCGGCACATTCTTATTGTATCACTCGTCCTAGCGTAAGCTTTTTGCTATACTAGAGCTACATGGACGAGGCTGCAATCCAAGATAAGCGACGAGATCAAGACGAAGAGGCGACAAGGAAGCGCGCCTCTATTTTAGGGCTGCAGTACCTTGATACGCGCGAATTCGAGAACGGCATACCGCTACTGCGCGACATCTTGACGATCGAAGAGATGTACAAGGGCCGGCTGGTGCCGCTGATGATCGACGAAGAGACTCTAGGGTATCGCTTTGGCATCACCTCGCAAACCCCTCAGTCGCTAGTCGCAGAGATCACCTCTAGCTATAAAGATGTTGGCAGAATTGCTCAGTTTTATCTGATTTCCGGCACAGCCTTTCGAGCGATGATGCTTCGGTTTGATCCGCCAAAGAAGATTATTTATGATGATATCGAGATAGCAAGAGCCGGGGACAGCGATACGCTAGCGGAGGTTAGCCAGACTTTAGCAAATGTAGGTAGCGATGACGTTTTTAACTACCTGTTAAGCCAGGCGGATCGGCTGGGTGCGAGCGATATTCATATTGAAAACACCAGAGATAGCATCAGGATTCGTATGCGCGTTGACGGTGCACTTCATCCAGTAGCAGAGTTGTCAAAAGATCGCTATCGAGTCATCATGGCGACGCTCGCCTCACGAGCTAACATGTCAACCGCCGCCAAAGAGCCGCAGTCGGGTCAGATTCATCATGACGTACATCGCGACGGTGCATCGCACGTACTAAACCTGCGTATTGAGACGGTGCCGACGCTGTTTGGCCAGGATGCTGTCATGCGTTTGTTTAACTTTGATACGTCAATGCTCAACCTTGATCTGCTCAATATCACCGACAATGAGCGCGAGAAAATTGACGAAATCGTCTCTCATCCGCGCGGGCTGGTGCTGATGGTCGGTCCAACTGGCTCAGGTAAATCAACCACTCTTTATAGCATGCTTAATGCCCTCAATACTACAGACCGAAAAATCATCACCTTGGAAGATCCAGTCGAAAACACAGTGCCGGGTATCACCCAGATCCCTATCAACACCACCGATGGACAGAAGTTTGCCGATGGTCTGCGAAGTGTCCTTAGGCTCGACCCAGATGTGGTGATGATTGGTGAGATACGTGATGATGAAACAGCGCGCACGGCCATCCAGGCTTCAATTACCGGACATCTAGTGCTGGCTAGCTTTCACGCCAACACAACATCCACGGCGTTTAGTCGTATCATCGATATGATTGGTCAAAACCCGATATTTAGCTCGGCCATTCGCTTGCTTATCGCCCAGCGACTAGTCCGTCGACTGTGGGATGACAGCAAAGAGGCGTACGAACCTGATGAGGCGACACGTCGGTGGGTCAAGGATGTCCTTAAGGGCATCCCAGAGGGTATTGAGCACCCTGACCTTGATACATTTGTACTCTATCGGCCTATTTCGACTAATGATGCACCATTTGGCTACAAGGGTCGAATACCGATCATGGAGCAGATGGTAGTGACTGAGGAGATTCAGAAATTCCTCAGAGGTGATGTTTCTGATGTGCATGCTGAGGCGATTGAAGAAGTCGCCAAATCCCAAGGCATGGTTACGCTTCTGCAGGCAGGTGTGCTGGCTGCGCTTAGAGGCGAAACGACCCTAGAAGAAATCAATCGGGTTATTTAGTCTAGAACTCTAGAGGATAACCTTGGCAATCTCTGGCACTAATCGTTTGTCAAATACGCTGGGTATAATTTCCTCAGCGCTAGGATTCTCTACCATTGATGCGATGACTTCAGCGGCGGCAATTTTGTGCTCGTCGGTGATTTTGCTCACGCCATTGTCGAGTGCTCCGCGAAATACTCCAGGGAAGGCGATGGCGTTATTGACTTGATTGGCGAAGTCACTTCTACCCGTAGCTACCACGACTGCACCGGCAGCTCGGGCGATGTCGGGCATGATTTCAGGCGTGGGATTTGATAGGGCGAAGATGACAGGTTGCTCGGCCATAGACTGCACCATCTCCGTCGAGAGGAGTTCGGGCTTTGATACGCCGATAAATATATCTGCCCCAGAAATTGCATCACTCAGGCTGCCGGACTGCGAGGCGTCAAGGTACGGTAGTAGTGCTGTTTTTTCCGAATTGAGATCTTGACGTGCATCGCCAATGATACCCTTGCTGTCAACTGCTAGAATCGAGCCAACGCCGTAGCGGTGAAGTAGTTTTATAATTGCTGTACCAGCCGCACCTGCGCCAATGGTGACAATTTTGCAGTCCGCCAGGCTCTTGCCAACTACCTTCATGGAGTTGATCAGTCCGGACAGTACAACTATTGCCGTGCCGTGCTGATCATCGTGAAATACTGGAATATCAAGCTCGGCCTTCAGGCGATCTTCGACTTCAAAGCAGATTGGCGCAGCGATGTCCTCGAGGTTAATCGCTCCGAAGCTTGGTGCAATTGCCTTAACCACTGAGACTATTTCATCCGCTGAGTGTACATCTAAAACTATTGGTACACTGTCGATATCGGCGAAATGCTTGAACAGTAGCGCCTTGCCTTCCATGACCGGCATAGATCCCTTAGGTCCGATATTGCCAAGTCCTAAAACCGCAGATCCATCAGAGATTACGGCCACCAGGTTGTTGGTCCAGGTATATACGGGCATCAAGGATTCATCCTCGGTGATTGCCTTTGATACAGCAGCTACCCCGGGAGTGTAGTAGGCGCTGAGTTTTGCGCGATCAAGATCTGACTCATCACGTAGTTTAGTAGTGATTTTTCCTTTATGTTGCTTGTGTAGCTGTAGTGCGAGTTCATCATAGTTCATAGGCAATAGTATACACTAAAAAGATCGACTTGGCCCCTTGTCGACTGCCTGCTTGTGTGCTATAGTTGGTAGTTGATTGTACAGATTAAACGTTCGTTATCCAACGGTGTGGAGCCGCAGATTGTGCAACTGCGTGGCCAGCCAGGTTGAGAGTACGACATCTAAATGAGGTAAAATATGAGTTTTGCATTGATTGACAAGGTAAATCAAGCCCAGAAAAAATCAGCAGTGGTTGATGTGCGAAGTGGCGATACAGTACGTGTACACCAAAAGATTAAAGAAGGTGCTAAAGAGCGTACACAGATGTTTGAAGGCGTAGTGATTCGCACTGACAATAAGCAGTCGCACACATCACGAATTACTGTTCGTAAAATCACTTCAGGTGTCGGTGTTGAAAAGAGCTTCCTGCTCCACAGTCCACTTGTTGAGAAGGTTGAAGTCGTCCGGCGATCCAAGGTGCGTCGCAATTTCTTGAGCTATTTGCGAGAACGTTCTGGCAAATCAGCCCGTCTAGCCGCTCGCAACTTTGACCGAGCCGCAGTTAACGATACGAGCACTGATGAGGTGGCAGATACTCCCGCTGAGGAGCCAGAAGTCAAGGTTGAGGACGAAGAAAAGTCTTAAGCTTTCAGTAGTTACCCTTCAGGACTATCAACCTCCCGTAGCTTCTGCGGGAGGTTTTAGTTTACAATGGACGTATGATACTTGGAATCGATGAAGCGGGACGGGGACCGTGGGCTGGGCCGCTGGTGGTCGGTGCAGTCGTGCTTGGCGAGGTGCGGATCGATGGCTTAACTGACAGTAAGAAGCTAAGCAAAAAGCGACGAGAGGCTCTTTATGACGAGGTGACGGCTCGTGCTAAGGCTTGGGCGAGTGGCTGGGTGAGCGTAGCGGAGCTCGATGAGGTAGGCATGAGCCAGGCCCTAAAACTAGCCACTCGGCGGGCTGTTGAGCAGATAACTGTGCCGTATTCGGAAATTATCATTGACGGTACTGTCAATTTCTTAGCAGACACTGGCAAGAGCAAATATGTCAAAACCCTGTCCAAGGCGGACCTTTTGATCTCATGTGTTAGTGCTGCCAGCATCATCGCCAAGGTTGAGAGAGACCGCTATATGACCAGTCAGGACTCAGACTACCCAGACTACGGTTTTAGTTCTCATGCGGGGTACGGCACCTTGAAGCATCGCGAGGCCATCGAAAAACTGGGAGTCACACCGCTTCATCGGCTGAGTTTTGCACCTTTGGCAAAGTATCGACCACTAGAGCCTGCTGTAGTGCCGGTGGAGGAAGGGCTGAGCACTAAACAGATTGGTGACGCTGCCGAAGATGTCGTTGCAAATCATCTGGAAGATGCTGGTCATATGATTCTGGCGAGAAATTGGAAAACCAAGTACTGTGAGATAGATATCGTGTCCAAAAAGGATGATTGCCTGTATTTTACAGAAGTAAAATATCGAAAAAATGCTGATTATGGAGACGGCTTGGCGGCGATAACTTCAAAAAAACAACGTCAAATGAGGTTTGCTGCGGAGATTTTCATCTCCTCAGCACAGCAGTACTCAGGGATGCAGGCAGTGCTGCTGGCGGCTGACGTCTCAGGAGATCCGCCGGCTCTAGGTGGCGGTAACATCGTTGAAGTGGCTACCGATCGCCCGCTCTACCGATAGCTGGTCCCGTTCAATTAACTCAACCCGACCAGCGATTTCGCGTATACCCATTTCAATAGTACGCGTAAGAGCAGGCTCACTAAGCATTGGAGTGAAAAACTCTACATACTCATCAAGCTCCCGTCTTGTCATGAGGGTATTGGCAGCGTAGCGCACAAAGTCGTCGTAGCTCTTGTCGCCGCCGAACGTCTCTTTTATCCAAGGCCAGTTGCCCTGTAGCCACTGCCAGGTTGCTGAGCGAGCATCGCTATTGCGAATAAGGTAAATAAACCAACGAGAAGCGTCTTGGGGGCGAATTATTTTTGACTTCTTTAACATCTCCAGTATATGACTAATTCCATCCTCTGTCGTCACGCTCGTTAGACCAAGAGTGATGTCGAGTTTGAGGTCACTCGAAGCAGTCTCTGTGTAGAGGGTAAATAGCTGCTTCACCAGATCATGGCTTTCATAGTGGCGCACCGTCGCCGATAGTATTAGTGAGCGAGTTTCGGGCGATAAAGTCTCGACACCAAGGTCGAAGCGGCGTTTTGCCTCCTCTATGACACTCGGCTCCTCACTATATAGCATGAGCCCAAGGGCAATGCTCCGTCGCTCCCTGTCATCGTCGCTCTCACCCTGTATTGCGTCCCAGCCGAGCTCTTCATGCACTGGCGCAGCCATCTTACCAGATATAGCTTTAAGTTTTTTCTTTACCGCTGGGTTCTCATCGGTAAATTTACGCAGTTCATTTAGCGCAAGTATCGCCATGCTGTAGACTTTTTCGTTTTGCTCAGTCGCAAATGCATGGGCGAGTGGTAACAGTTTTGCCGACGATATGTAGCCTGCTCGTGCGAGAAGAGGGGTATCCTGGAGCAGGCTGATCTTATCAAGAGTAGATAATTCACCGCGTACTGCGCGTTCAAGCAGTAGCGCGTAGCTTGAGGTGTCATACTGAGTAACGAAGTGCGCGCTGAGGCTCTGGTTTATTGTCAGATTTTCTGTCTTGTACGTTTTGCTTTTTTGGTCTAGGACTGCATCGACGTCGGGGTTGTTTGCAAAGAGCGGAATTGGCCAAAGCGTCGTATCTTCCGCGTGTTCACCAATAAAGAATCGCTGCTGAGAGACGGTCGTCTTTCCGTTATCTGGCTCGACTGTTACTAGCGGTAGGCCAGGTTGTGAAATCCACCGGTTCATCAGCTGTAGTACAGGTTGGCCGCTGGCATTTTCCAGTGCTTGCCACAGGTCGTTGCCGATAGTATTTTGGTAGGCAAATGTTTCAAAATAGGCCTTTAAACCGCGGCGGAAAGCGTCGTCACCAACTAGTTCGCGGGCCATCCGTAGCAGGCGTCCACCTTTTGCGTAGACAATTGCCCCATCAAAGAGTGCGCTGATCTCATCGGGATGATTGACATCGGTCTTAACTGACTGCACGCCGTCAAGGCTGTCGCGTCTGAGTGCAGCGGTGACCTCGTTTGTGGCAAAGTCTTCCCATATACGCCATCCCGGCTCTAGTGCATCGATCGCCACATACTCCATCATATTGGCGAAGCTTTCATTCAGCCATAGGTCGTTCCACCACTGCATGGTTACCAGATTTCCAAACCACTGGTGGCTCAGCTCATGCGCAATAACCGTTGCGATAAACCGCTTTGAGCTTTCAGGTGTGTTGGCAGGGTCGGCTAGTAGGCAGCTTTCACGATAGGTAATTAGCCCCCAGTTTTCCATCGCTCCAGAGGAAAAGTCAGGTAGTGCAACGTGATCAGACTTTGGCAAGGGGTAGTCAACGCCGAAATATTCTTCAAAAAAGTCAATCGTTCGAGTGGCGATATCCAATGCAAAATCTAAGTTTTCGGGCAGGTGGGCTGGTGTCGCCCAGACGTTAACCTCAACCCCACGCTTGGTTAGGGCTGTCTTTTTGTGTAGATCACCAATCACAAATGCCAGCAGATAACTGCTCATACGTGGAGTGGTGTTAAATGTCGTAACCAAATCATCATCTTCGATTTTTTGCTGCTTTATCGGCATATTACCCAGCACCGTTATGTCCCGAGCGGTCGTCAGTGTCATGTCATATGTCGCTTTGGCCGCCGGCTCATCAACGCAGGGAAAAACCTCACGAGCGTGATGAGACTCAAACTGGGTGGCAAAAAGTTGCTTTTCAGCACCATCGTGAGTGAAATAGCATGGATA
>CAZBLG010000001.1:24643-29578 GCA_964492805.1 uncultured Candidatus Saccharibacteria bacterium | reverse complement strand
AACTTATATCTTATTCCGTAAACTCTATTGACATTTTAGCCCCAGCCCTGTACACTATTACAGATTGTTTATTAGTTTAAGGAGCAACAAATGTCAAAAGTTAAAGCTGGTGGTTCGAGCAAGAACAACCGCGACAGTCCCGGGCAAAGGCTTGGCGTCAAGCGCTTTGGCGGTCAGCAAGTCTCTGCTGGCCAAGTTTTGGTTCGCCAAACTGGCGCCACCAAGATTGCTGGCGATGGCGCGTACATGAGCCGCAACTACACCATTCACGCCGCCAAAGATGGCGTTGTAGAATTTTCGCAAATCAAAAAGCGTAAATTTACCGGTAAGACCGAGCGTCGTACGCAAGTAAGTATAGTTTAGATAGTACTTAGAGCAAAAAAGAACCTCAAGAGGTTCTTTTTTGTTTTGATGATACGCTCGTCATTGGTGCAAACTATTCAGTTTCGTCGCTTACACCTTTAGGCCCAGGCGGATATGTCCACTCAGCCCCACCACCAGGGTCCACGGTAGCGTTATTATTATCTTGAGCACTAGAAGGTACACCCTCCTCAGTGTATTCAGGACCCACCCCCACATAACCCGGGGGTAGTGCACCTTCGTCTCTAATATCGCCCCATCCCCCAGGTATTGTATAGATTTCAGGGTCTTTGTTTCCTGGATGTTTCTCTGTCATAATTTTTCCTTTTTTGTTTTATTATTACTCTTTCTTATTATAGCAAAGAATTAGTCATTTGTCAAATAATTGACCCTTGGAAATCAAGCCGCTACCTCTTCACCAGATGAGGTAGCTGGCATCTCCCCGGTGTCGAATCGAACTGACCGTACAGATACACGGCCGAGTGATTCTGGCTTACGAACCCAAAGAGGTTTGTCGACCATAGTAAGTCGTCTTAGATTATTTATTGCCACAAGGTCATACAAATCTCTTGGTATAACTTTATCTAAAACCCGTTCAGTAGGCTCGTCTCTTATGTCGACACTTGTTGGATATGTTCGCAGGAAGCTGTTGCGAGCTCGCTCCATAGACCCCTCGTTAACTATCTTTGCTACCGGACTAGGTTTTTTGGTGCGAACCTTCACCTCTCCGCTACTAAAAACACTAAACACAAGGCCAGAGTGCTCATCTCCCAGCACTGAAACGTCTACCTCGTAGCCATGATACCTGTTCTCGCATACCATACTAGGGTCCCCGCCCTCAAAGCAAGACTCGGAGTGAAGGCTCGACAGCGGCACCTCTGCTACCCTGACTTTCTGCGTATCGGTGTCAGGCTCATCAGGTGCTGGGTTGAAATTTTCCGAGAAAGTTCCGCCAGTAGTTGGATCGTAGACCCCTTGCTGTCCTCTAGGCGTAGAAGATAGAATATATATGCTGACCATCTCTGAATGGCTACGAGTAATCAAATATGCACTTTCTGGAGAAAGCACCCAGCCAACCACAGACTCCTCTGCACTACTCAACATATCTTTTGTTTTGAGCAGGTGACTAATCGAGGCAATGTCGTTATTACCACCAACCCTTGCTCCACTAAATTCATCTTCTAACCATTGAACTGCCGTTGGAGTATATGCATCATCCTTGTCATCATCCCTGTCGTCACCCCTTTCATCATCACTATCCCACCCCTGCACTAGGTTATGGTTTTCTAAAAATATCTCAGGCACTTTCATAAAGTCATCGTAGCTACGAGCCTCCCAGTAAGCGTCTATTGTAAGTTTTCTAATTTCGTCCTCAGTCAATCCCAAAACTGTTGAAAATTCTAACTTACTACCCTCTCTAGTGTCCATTTTTAATGTCTCTTGAGCTAGTTCACGTCGCTGGGTGGGTAGATTATGATGAATTTCGTTAACATTACGCTGACTATTGGCCGATGTAACGTCTTCGCCAATACCAACCAAAGGTGCCGACGGCACGAGCGCCAACGCTAAGATACGCTCAGCAATACCTCGGAGTTTACTTCCGCCATACTCTCTATCGTGCAAGGTTTTTGTATCTAAAACTTCAGTCATACTAACACTTAGATACTACGCCTAGTGAGCATAGCCGTCAAGAGTCGCTTAAGCTTTTTGTAATTTTATCTATTCAGCGCCGAGATGGTGCTTGACCCTAGCGATAACATCGCCAATAACCACCTGAGACTTGACCATGTAGTCATCTACACCCAAGCTCTCTGCCCGTTCTTTATCTTTTGGCTGAGATAGCGCAGTTAGCATGATGATTCGCACGTTCATGGTTTCAGGAGTGTTGCGAAGTATGTCGAGCACGTCAAAACCACTAATTTTTGGCATCATCGCATCAAGCAAAATCAAATCTGGCTTGTACTCCAGGGTGGCAGAAAGCGCATCCTCACCATTGTTCACCTCGCGAATGTCAAAATTCTCTAGTTCTAGTCGAGCTCGATACACCGCTGCAAGTGCTGTATCATCTTCTACAAGTAAAATTTTCTTTTTTCTGTCCATACTGTCTCCATAGTATCACGTATCATTTCAAAAGCACAAGCAACAAGCCCGCCCTACAGCTCCTTGGCGCGCTCCATTTGCGGATCCCTACCGGCACTAAAATCCCCTGCCGTGAGCTCAACCTCGACATCGGGCTCGATACCCTCCTTGTCAATGTTCTTGCCCTTTGGTGTAAACCAGCGCGATTCAGTCACTTTTAGCTCCGCTCCGCCACTGAGTCGCAACACCGCCTGAACGCTACCCTTGCCGTATGTTGTTTCACCCACCAAGGTCGCTTTGCCGTACTCCTTGAGAGCGCCGGCGATGATTTCGCTGGCACTAGCGCTGCCACCATTGATCAGTACAATAGTTTTCATATCCTGAAGCAATGGTCGACCAGTCGAGCGGTCAGTCCGGATAACCTCACCTGAACGACGCTGTGTCAAAACCACCTCTCCATCAAGCCACAGTCCTGCCAGCGCTCGAGCAGCCGGTACTTCGCCTCCAGGGTTGCCCCTAAGGTCTAGGACGACCCTGGTAACTCCTTGGTTAATGAACTTCTCAGCCTCCGCTCGCGCTAGAGAGCCGGTTTCGCCATTAAATCGACGTACAGTTAGTATGCCGACATTACCGTCAATTTCGGCTTCAACGGTCGGCGAGGAAATTTCCTGACGAGTTATCGAAACTTCCGTAGTTTTTTGATCGCGAAGTAGTGTCAACTTCACAGTTGTGCCGACTTCACCGCGGATTTTTTGAACTGTTTGATCTACCGTCCAGCCAGCCGCGCTCTCTTCATTGACCGCGGCAATCACATCACCCGCCAGTACACCTTCGCGCATGGCCGGGCTATCAGTAAGTGGTCGAATGATTGTTGGTTGCTCATTCCTGAGACCTATCTCCGCCCCTATACCACCTCCGATATTGCCACTCAAGTCACTGCGAAGCTCATCGACCCCGTCAGGATCAAGGTAGCTAGTATGTGGATCGCCAGCAGCCTGGACTAAGCCCTTATTGGCACCATAAATCAGCTTCTGTTCATCAATCTCTCCATCAAAATTTGCCTTAAGCGCTCGATACGTCTCTTGAATGCTTGAAAGATCAATTGTGCCGGTCTCAACTCGCAAACCAACCATTGGGCCAACTGCCCCAAAGATTGCATCTGAGCGCATGCCAGCACCAAAGCTGACGATTGCCACAATTAAACAAATCAATAAACCACTTGAGCGACCCTGGGTCGCAGTACTTCCCTTTTTCATTCTACTAATTATACCTATTTAGCGGTCGTTAAGCTAGTGCTAATTCGAGCCTATCGTGCTGGGAAAGAAATAAACGTTCCGCCACTATATTCATGCGACTTTAGTTCTCGCTCACTGTAAGAACCCATACCATCCCAGTTGTACTCACTGACGATAATTGTTCCGCCGGCATTTACCTGCTCCACATACATAACATGTCCGGTCCAAGCTGCTCCTTGTACGCCAGCAGGAAACACTAACGCTGATCCGACTGAAGGACTCCTGCTTTGATTGGTGTAGCCAGACGTCGTGCTCGGCCACTGATACGCATGACCTAGGCCACTAAAGTGCTTGACGCCGCGCCCGTTGACTGACAGCTTCCACGCCACGTAACTGACACACTCTCGATAGTACAGCCCCCATGGGTCAGCACATGCTCCAGACCAGCAAGGATACGATACACCGCTCCATGGATAGCCTCCGCTACCGCCAACTGTGATATATGTACCACCACCAGCACCCTGTGAGCGCAGTCGTATCAACTCTTGCTGCTGCCTACGAAGTCCATCAATTTGACTCTGACGATCTTTAACTAGATTTTGATAAGCTGCTTCGTCGCCTTTAGTTCTATCGAGCAGGTTCTTTTGAGTTGACTGCTTAGAGGCTAGTTCACTTTGCTTGAACCTCTGCTCATCAAGTACCTTTTTAACTTCGTCGCGAGATTTTTCTAGCTTCTTTTGCAGTTCTTTGATCTCTTTAATTTTCTCATTTAACCCTTGGCGAAGTGTTGAGCGCTGCTCCTGCTTGTCGATATAGTCGCCGATGCTATTGCTGCTGGCCAACATCTCAAGTGGTGAAATCTTATCATCAACATACATATCAGAAAGGATTTCGCCGAGTGCCTCGCGGTTTCGCTCGATTTGCTTCTTGCTCTTTTCGATATCTTCAACTAGTTTGTCGTGCTTTTGCTGACTGGCGGCAATTTCTGCTTGAATTTGGTTAATTTGATTGTTTAAAATACCTAACTCACGGTTCAAACTATCTGCCTGGCTAGCCAAACGATTGGCCTCTGCTTGATACTGAGCCGCTTCGCGCTCCTTGGCGCGAATCTCAGCATCGAAGTCACGGGCCAGAACAGTCGAACCGATATAAGAAACGCTGGTCACAGCCAGCAAAGCTGCCATACCGACCAGTAACCACTGGCGGAGAGAAAATTTGGAAACGGTGGGTGTGGTGGACCTATGCTTCATCTACCATAGAG
>CAZBLG010000001.1:0-24543 GCA_964492805.1 uncultured Candidatus Saccharibacteria bacterium | reverse complement strand
TTTGCTAGTCGCTTAACCTCCTGTTCAACCTGGCGCAGATTGACTCTTGGCACATTGCCTTCTTGGAAGCGACTCAGCGACCAATGTTGTCGCTTGATCTGCTCATGCGCCCACTTGGTATATTCTCGAACAAATATTTTACGGTTTTGCGAAGTATCATCAGTGATTGGCGCTGACCCTCCTTCGATGACTCTCTTGCCAATTCGAACCTGTTGTCGCTCAGCCAATCCGCCTAGTCGCGGATCGTAGACAATCGTTCCGCGCCGACCTGCGAACATATGTGGCGCCAGCTCAACCAGCCACTTAGTATCAACCGCCGTAACACCACTAACTAGCCTCAATGTCTCCAGCTCGCCACTGCGAGTTGGCACCTGAAGATCAAACGCTGTGCCAGCGACTAGCTTTGGATGGCGCACCACAGAGCTGCTTGAAAGCTCACGCTCCTTGCCAGTGAAAACATGCTCAACATTTCCGCGGTCATTTGCCGTCCATAACTCATCGATTTGCCCCGCCACAATACTTCTAAGTAGTGGCTCCTCGTCGCCCGAAGTTAGTGGTGTCAGCTCAACACCGACAAGGCCAAGTTCTGAGTGCAGACGACCAATCACCTCCTCGGCCTTAAGAACGCCCTTACTGATGATCCCTAAATCTTCAAACTCCTCCGGCACAAGAGTTGGCAAAGCCATATACACGTCATATTGCGCCAAAAGATCAGACTTAGTTTGCCTAGTAAAAGCTCGCCAACCGGTGAACTTAGTACCGCCTTTAACAATTCCACCGACCTCCTGAATAGCGATAATAGCTGCCAGCTTGGCCTGAATATCTTGAGGATACTTCGACCCCTCAACCAACATCCTGGCAAAATTTGACTCAACCGGAAACTTCTCCATTTCTCGACCAATATTTGTTACGTCTCCGCCTGGAGTTAACGCCCCAAGTGTTCTAAGTGTTCGCTTGGCCTGCTGAATGGCTTTTTTGCTAGGGTCATGATAAAAGTCTAACGTCTCAATATCTAAACCAACGTTGGCTAGCCTCAAAACTAACCTATCAATATGCTTGCGTAAAATCTCTGGCTCGCCATAGGCCTCGCGCTCCTCAAACGGCAAGCACGGCAATGTGTCATACGGAGCTAGTATGTATTCGCCAGGCTTGGTTCGCCCAGCTCGGCCAGCCCGCTGCAGACTGTCCGCCTGTGAAACCTGAGCAATAAATAGCCCCTCAACGCCACTACGCACTTCGCTACGCCGCTCTAGCCCACTATCAATCACCAGATCTATGTCATCGATCGTCACACTGGTCTGGGCGATATTTGTCGCCAGGATTATTTTGCCATTTGGATAGCGCGCAAAGGCTTTTTGCTGAGCTTCCGCCTCAAGCTGACTATGCAAAGGTATTATCGGCACTCCCACCTCTTCAGCTTTTTTGGCAATCGCGTTCATAGTATCCTGAATCTCCGCCTTGCCAGGTAGAAACGTTAGAATATTTCGCCCTGGTGCTGCTAATTGTCCAAAAAGCTCACTCAAGACGTCCGTACCCATCCGCTTAGTCACCTCAAAGTAGCGCCCAGGGATCTCAATCACCGCTTCGGTACCGAAATATTCAGCTAGGCTAGCTACCTCTATGGTAGCGCTCATGATCACCACCTTGAACCGCGGCTCTTCCTGCATGCGTTTCTTAGCCCAGGCTATCAACACCTCCATATTTTCATTCCACTCATGCACCTCATCCAGCACCAGTACTTGCTTTTGCTTAATTCCTGCCCCAGTAATTTCCCGCACCAACTGCAGCCCGTCTGTGCAGTAGAGAATTTTCGTTTTGCCACTATCGTCTCTTTCATGAGCCGTTCGGTAGCCTATAGTTTCGCTAGAATCTTCTAGGTTGCGCTCCGCCCACTCCTCGCGCACTCGACTAGTTAAGTTGCGCGCGGCCAGTATGCGAGGCTGGGTCACTACAATTCGATCGTAGCCATGCTCCGCTAGATACTGTGGCACCTGAGTACTCTTGCCAGCTCCAGTTTCAGCTGTCAAGATCGTCACCTGATGCGTGTCGACCGATGTTGTTATCTGCTCATAAAAATCTCTAGTTGGTAGATCGTGAAATGTTTTTGTATTTATAGTCATTTAGTAAATACTATAGCAGACATCACGTCCGAGCACTTCAGCAGAAAATTGCGATATTCTATACTTTCAAGTATCTTCTGGTGGCGATATATGAAGAAATAATGCCAATAAGCGAACCGAGCGCAATCATCCCCAGCAGTATAAAGCCAGAATAAAGCACCATCGAATCGATACTGGTTTGAATCGGCACGCCGTACTGTGCCAGCGGCTGCTGGGCGGCTATCACTAGACCATAGCCAGCTGCGGTCGCCACAACCGCCGCGATTAAACCATACATAATCGCCTCAACCAAGAACGGTCCGCGGATAAATCCACGCTCAGCGCCAATCAACTTCATCATCTGAATTTCGTCCTTGCGGTTAAAAATCGCCATGCGAATGGTATTGAAAACTACTAGCGCCGATACCACCACGAATACCGCCGTCATTATACCGCCACCAATCTCCGCCAACTTCACCCACTCACCGATCCGACTAATTGCCGAACGTCTCTCACCTTGAAATGATGGTTCACGCGCTGGATCGCGCAGCTCACCATAAAGCTCACTGCTCTCAATGAACGAGTCAAGCGAGCTAGTGTCATTGATATCTGCCAACGAAACTCGAAGAGTTGCTGATAGCCTATTGGACGCCTCTCTGATGGCCTCGAGCATTTCTGGGTCGTGCTTGCTCTGCTCAGCCTGATCCTGACGCGCTTGGGCAGAGCTGATATAACGAACTGATTCAACGTTGTCGAGCTGTTCAATCTCACCCTGAAGCGTCGCTATATCTTCTTCAGGCGCATCACTCTGCAGATAAATCGACATATCAACACTGCGACTAATATCAGCCACAGTTTCAAGTAAAACGTTTCTTGAAACGAGGGTCATGAACACTATCAATAGAGTTATCGCCATCACAGCTGTAGCTGCGACAGTTAGCCAGATATTTCGACTAAAGTTACTCGTACCGTAGCGGAAAATCCGCATCATCGTCAATGCTCGGCGCTTGCGCTGTTTGCGAACTGGGGCTTTCTGAGAAGTTTTCTTGCTCATTGCCGGTAACTTCCCTTGGCCTCATCCGAGGTTATTTTTCCATGATCAATCGTAATCACTCGCCTTTTAAGCTTATTGACGATATCGACGTTGTGCGTAGTTAAAAGTACGGTTGTGCCATACTTATTGATCTTCTCAAGCAGCCTAACAATCTCCCAAGAGTGCTTTGGGTCCAGGTTGCCAGTCGGCTCATCAGCAATCAGAATTTTTGGCTGACGCACCACTGCCCTGGCAATTGCTACTCTCTGCCGCTCGCCACCAGACAGCTGGTGGGGGAAACTTTTTTCTTTTCCAGCCAAACCAACTAGCTCAATGACTTTTGGAACCGTACTCTTAATCTCACGGTTAGTCATCCCGGCGATCTCCAAAGCAAATGCTACATTTTCAAAAACTGTACGGTTTGGTAAAAGCTTAAAGTCCTGAAACACCACGCCAATCTTGCGTCTAAGTAGTGGAATGTGCCTGTCTTTAAGCGTGTCATAATCAATTCCACCAACCACGATTTTACCGCTACTTGGCTTTTCCTCACGGGTTAGCATTCTTAAAAGGGTCGACTTGCCGGCACCACTGGTACCAACTAAAATCACAAACTCTCCAGCGCTAACATGAACGCTGGCGCGATTAAGTGCTGGCTTACCGCTTTTTCCGTAGGCCTTAGTTACCCTATCAAGTAGAATCATACCTTCTTATTGTAGCATCAAATAGCCATGAGCGCGAACACAATTGACTACTCTCCTTGGGGAGCTGTGGCGGTTTTTTCCAAGTAGGCCGTCATAAATCCATCGATCTTACCGTCGAGCACCCTACCGACATCTTTTTCTTCGTATTTAGTGCGCGTATCCTTAACAAGAGTATATGGATGCTGAACATAATTTCGAATCTGACTGCCCCAATTTGCCGACTCTCCAGCCCGTAGGTCTGAGATTGAAGCCGCATGCTGCTCTAGTTGCAGCGCCAATAATTTCGAGCGTAAAATCGTCAGAGCCGTCTCTTTGTTTTGGATCTGCGATCGTTCGTTTTGAATCGCCACCACTAGTCCAGTTGGCAAATGAGTCACCCTAACTGCGCTGTCTGTAGTATTGACGCCCTGCCCGCCATGACCCCCAGCTCGATAAACATCGATTTTTATATCATCAGGAGCTAACTCAACCTCCTCTGGCGCATCGATTTTCGGCAACACCTCAACTAAAGCGAACGAGGTTTGTCGTAAATTATCTGAATTAAACGGACTTAGTCGCACCAGCCGATGTACGCCATTTTCTGACTTTAATTTACCGTAGGCAAATGGCCCAGACACCTCAAAAACACTAGTCTTAATGCCAGCCTCGTCATTGGTCGATCTTTCTAATGTGTCAGTTGTCATATCCGAATTTTCCGCCCAACGAAGGTACATCCGCTCCAGCATTTGAGCAAAATCCTGAGCATCCAAACCACCTACTCCGGCCGATATCCGTACCACCGCCTCACGACCATCGTACTTATCGCCAAATAGTAAATCAGTTTTCCTACTGGCATACTCCTTCTCCATAGCGCTGACCTGAGCCTCAACCTCAGGCAAAAGATCGACATCGCCCAGCTCCATCAGCTCTTTTATGTCACCTAGTTGGACACTCAGCATCTGCCACGGCTGAACTAACGCCCTAGCAGCGGCAGCTTTTTTAGCAATCCCTTGAGCGTATTCTGGATTGTTCCAAATCTCTGGCTGGTTCATCAATTCTTCTAGCTCGAGAGCCTGGCATTCATGCTCCTCAAAATCAAGCGCTAACTTTGCTCTATCAACCTGCTGTTTTAGCTCATCAATCCTCTTTTGTAGTGGTTGCATGGTATATTAGGTGCCTCTACTAATCTCGGCTACCGCCTCTATAAACTGATTGCCACGATCTTGATAGTTCTTAAACATATCAAAACTAGCTGCCGCTGGACTTAGTATCACCACACCCCCCGGCTCAGCAAATTTGCTGGCTTGCTCAACCGCTGCGAGCATACTTTCCGCGTAGTGAGATTCAGCACCGATCTCTTCGGCTAACTTATTGATCGCTTTGCCGGTTTGGCCAATCGCTACTATTTTCGTATTTGTAGCCTGGCATAGCTGCACAACCTCATGATAATCAGCCCCCTTGTCAGACCCACCAAGTATAATCACTTTCGGATCACTAAAAGATTTAATTGCCGCAATTGCACTGCCAGGAGTCGTGGCAATACTGTCGTCATAGTAGCGAACTTCGTCCACCACGGCTACTAATTTGAGCCTGTGGTCTAACCCCTCAAAACTCGACAATCCTTTGGCAATAGCCTCATCAGTCACTGACGGATCATACGCCCGGACCGCCGTTATCGCTGCGCAGGCGTTCTCAATATTGTGCTGACCCACCAGATGTAGCGTCCCTACGCTACATATAGCGTGTCCTTGAATACAAAAATTATTCGACTCCACATATACCCCACCGTCGTCAATCACGCCATAGCGAACAGTTTTGCCCTGGCTTTTGGCGGCTATGTTGAGGGTATGTTCGTTCGAGGGGTGATGAACTACTACATCATCTTGAGCTTGCGTCTTAATGATCCGTGATTTTGCCGCTACATATTCCTCAAAATCTTTATGCACATCGAGATGATCAGGCTCAATCATCAACACCACTGCGATTTTAGGCGACCTCTCCAGATCCCAAAGCTGAAAACTGCTCAGCTCATATATCACCACATCGTCCGGACTAATCTCCGGAAGTATCGATAAAGCCGGTACGCCAATATTGCCCACCAAGTGAACTGTTTTGCCAGCGGCGCTAAGGATTGATGAAATAAGACTCGAAGTGGTGCCCTTGCCCTTGGTGCCAGTCACGCCAATAATTGGCGCCTTACATTCAGAAAAAAACTCATTAGTCGCCGACCACAGCCGACCATCAGTCGCAATCCTCCACGGCGCTAATCCAGCCGTGCGCACCACCATATCAAACCCATCAAGCTCTGAAAATGTCCCTGGCCCGAGTCTTAACTTAGCTCCCTCTGGCGCCCCGCCATCAATTTCACTTCCCTCATCTGCGATAATTACCTCTGCCTCTGGCAGCTTCATCCTAAAATAATCATAATTCGTCCGACCTTCAATGCCAAAGCCAGCAATTACAATCCTCATACTAAAATAGTGTCTCCAGCTTTTCTTGAAGCTTTACTAGCAGCTCCTTTTCACCAGAGCTAACACCGGCCAACACCCACGTATCAGCCTTGAAGAACTCTCTAGCTGTCTCAACAATCTGCTCCTGGCTAACCGCCAAAATGTCTGCTGGCACTTTTTCGTAGTCCTTAACTATGTCGTCTGCGAAGTATCGGCCAGTATAAAAGCCGCTGATCTGAGCCACAGTCTGCGCCCCCATCTGATAGCGACCAATTGCGTAGGATTTGGCGCTCTCGATATCTTCTGAATCTAGCTGACCACTAAGCACTTTTTTCAGCTCGCGAACCATAATATCAAACAATTCTTCTGAAGTTTCAAGATTTACCTGACCACCAAAGTCCCAGGCTGAGTCGTAAAACCCAACCGAAGTATCACTAAAAACCCCGTAGGCTAAGCCTTTTTTGCGAGCTGCTCCAAAAATTCGCGAACTCATAGTTCCGGTAAGTATGTGGTTTAGACTATCCATAGCATCCGCCTCAGTGTCACTCAGCTCTCTTGGAATGCTCATAGACCAGCCAAAGTTAAGGTTCGAGGCTTCTTTGCGACGAATCAATACCGGATTTGCTCTGACTAGTTCGTTATTTGGCACCGTAAACCGCTCCCCACTCTCCAGCTGCCAACCTTCTAACATCTCGCGAATCCGTCGCCTTCGGCCCTTTAGCTTCCCAGCCACCACAAATCGTAAATTCTTTAGGGTGTGAGTACGGCGATGATGCTCTTTAATGTCACGCAGAGTGATATTGGATATGGTCCTGAGTCTTTGGTTGTAGGTTAAAATATCCTCACCAAGCGCCTGCTGAATCCGTGGCCACATGACTCGGTTGTGGTTGTTGAGATATCCAGTCAGCTCACTACGGACATTTCCTTTTTCCGCTTCAAGCTCAGCGTTGTTAAATCGCGGTGAGGTAATCGCCACGCGCTGCAAATCAAGTATCCTATCCCACTCAAAATCAGCACAAGCCGCCTCATATACCATGGCATAGTCTGACGTATAGGCATTGTGATAGGCGCCATTTTTAGTAAACTCCTGCTCATAGGCATGCTCCGAACGAAAAGCTTCGTTCGCGCCAAAGGCCATATGCTCCATGACATGGGCTGACTCATACTTAGTCTTATCCTCGACGTAGCGATTGCCGGCCCGGAAGTGAAATTGAAAACTCATCACCGTTGCATCGGGTACGTCAATCAGTAGACCTCTTGAGCCATTTTTCAATCTAACTTCTTCAATTGTGTGTTTCATCGATTATCGTACTTTCTACCCACCAGTGTTTACTTACGGTTTTTCTTGCGGTTTTGACGGGCTGACTTTTTCTTCTTGCGAGCAGTGTTTTTAGCTCGATTGACCTCTGCATTTGTCTTAGCTTTTTTGACTGAAAAGTCGCCGTCGCGGTTTTGCTCACCTGAACGAACTTCATTGACGCCCCTTTCGGTAGCAGTTTCAGCCAGCCGGGTCAGTTCAGTGTCGTACTCGTCATCTTGAGACTGGTGAATCACAGCATCGTGCTTATGGATGCGGAATATAGTGTTTAGCACCTCGTTTCGAAGATTAGACTGCAAGCTATCAAACAGCTTCTGACTCTCTGAGCGATACTCAACCAGCGGATCGCGCTGTCCAACGCTACGCCAGTGAATTCCTTCGCGTAAATGCTGCATGTTTTCAAGGTGCTGCATCCAGAGTGTGTCGAGCACTGCCATATACACTTCGCGCTCCACCCCACGCAACTGCTCGGCGCCAATTTCTTTCTCTTTGGCTTTATAGGCCTTTTTAGTCAGCTCTAACGCCTTCTCAAAACGTGTCTTATCGCGCTTTTCTGCCCCTACTTCTGCCAGCTTCTTTTCATCTACCGGAAATATGAAAGTAAACTCTTCAACAAACTTTGGATTGTTCTTCAGAGGTACAATCGTCAATTCGCGAATTTTCTCCTCCAATAGGCGCGTGATTTCTGGCTGGATATTATCACCCTCTAGAATCTTGCGCCGCATCGTATAGACCGCTTTTCTGTGGCGATTGATGACGTTGTCATACTGAACCACCTGTTTTCGAGTGTCGAAGTTATACCCTTCGACGCGCTTCTGGGCGGCCTCTAGAGTTTTTGAGACGGCCCGGTTTTGAATCGGCGTATCTTCATCAACCCCTAATCGATCCATCAAAGCCGAGATTCGCTCGCCCTGGAAGATACGCATCAGGTCATCCTCAGTAGAAACATAGAACTGACTTTCGCCCGGATCGCCCTGGCGACCACCGCGTCCACGTAGCTGATTGTCAATTCGACGAGACTCATGCCTCTCCGACCCAATCACCACTAGTCCGCCCAGCTCTTTGACGCCCTCACCAAGCTTAATGTCCGTACCACGACCAGCAATATTCGTCGCCAACGTGACGGCACCCTTTTTGCCAGCCTCTTCAATAATCGCCGCTTCGCGCTCATTATTCTTAGCGTTTAGTAGCTCAAACTTAATACCTTCTTTTTCCAAATAAGTAGCGATCATCTCATTTTTAGCAATTGAGCCAGAACCCACCAGCACCGGACGCCCAGCCTTGTTGTGCTCCTTGATGGCCTCAGCAACCGCCTTAAGCTTGCCCTTCTCAGTCTTAAAGATTAGATCCTCTTTGTCGATACGAGCAATTGGCCGATTTGATGGAATTTGAATCACATCAAGGCTATAGATTTGCTGAAACTCTTCTGCTTCGGTAAATGCCGTACCAGTCATACCTGAAAGTTTTTGATAGATCCTAAAATAATTCTGAAATGAAACAGTCGCTAGAGTCATACTCTCCTGAAGAACATCCACGCCCTCCTTGGCCTCAATCGCCTGGTGTAGGCCTTCGTTATAGCGTCGACCCTGCATGAGGCGCCCTGTGTGCTCATCAACAATAATCACCTCGCCATCACGCGTTACCACATAGTCCTTGTCGCGCTTAAACAGCGTCTGAGCCCGCAACGCTTGGTCCATGTGATAAACACTCCGCACGTGGTCTGGCGTATAGAGATTTTTTATCCCCAGCAGCTTTTGGATTTTCTCCACACCCTTATCAGTCAACGATACACTGCGGCGTTTTTCGTCTAAGATATAGTCTTCGTCAACTAGCTTGGCGGCAACCTTTGAAAAAGTATAGTAGCTCTCTGGGTTTTCGGCGGCAGGAGCTGAAATGATCAATGGTGTCCTCGCTTCATCAATCAAGATTGAGTCTACTTCGTCAACGATTGCAAAATGCAACTCCCGCTGACGTAGCATATCCACCTCGTTAACCATGTTGTCTCTGAGATAGTCAAATCCAAACTCGTTGTTTGTACCATACGTAATATCTGCCGCATATGCCTCTTTACGAGTAACCGGACGAAGCTTCTTCATGCGCGGGTCAGTTTGCTGCTCATTTTCATAATCATTATCAAAAACAAAAGACGCATCATTGATAATTACACCGGTACTAAGCCCCAAGAAACTATAAATTCGACCCATCCATCCCGCATCACGCTGCGCTAGGTAGTCATTAACTGTCACCACATGCACGCCTTTTTCGGTCAGTGCATTGAGATAACTTGGCAGGGTTGCAACTAGGGTCTTGCCCTCACCAGTCTTCATCTCGGCCACATTGCCCTCATGCAGGGCTATGCCGCCTATTAGCTGAACGTCATATGGTCGCTCACCGATTACTCGCTTGGCCGCCTCGCGGGCAGTAGCAAATGCATCTGGCAAAATACTATCTAACGTTACATCTTTTTTCTTTAGTCGAGCCTTAAGAACATCCGTCTGCTTCTTCAGTTCATCATCGGTCATCTTCTCGTACTTATCAGACAAGTTATTAATTGCCCCGATACGTTTTTGTAACTTTTTCAATATCCGCACCTGCGGATCACCGAACACCTTGGTCAGCGCCTTTTGCCTCGATAGTGCCATTCTAAAAATCCCTCGCTTTCAGCATAAATCTACAACTCCTCCTATTGTACCGGTTTTTGTCAAAGAATTAAAGATGTAAGCGTCGCTCCCCATCAGAGGGCGACGCCTTTAGTCAGAAAAAGTCTTATGCTGTCCTATTTTTCGCGCTGGTAACTACGCTTAAATCGGCCTAGCGCCCCGCGAAAACCAATGTGTGGTACCGAAGCTTCTTTGTACTTACGAAGCTGCCCACTCAGCTTAGCCTCAACAATATCCACCGCTGCCAGCACATTCATCGTCGAATCCGAAGCGGTTATAACCTTGTCCGGCACATTAATAATCACCTCAACCTCGTACTTATTGCCACCTGGATTGTTAATTTGACGAATCTTCACGTCGGCTGAGGCGCTTTTACGAGCATGTTTTGGCATGTATTTGTATAGCGCACCGATTTTTTTCTCGACGTATTTTTTCGTATTGTCGGTTAGGTCGTACTTTATACCGCTGATTGTTAGATTCTTTATCATACTGTCTCCTTTATTTTACGTTTTTACTATATGACGTCTCGGCCACCCATATACGGGCGAAGCACCTCAGGAATAATCACCTTGTTATCTTCAGTCTGATACTGCTCGATAATTGCCACCAAGCTCCGCGCTAGACTAACTGCCGTACCGTTGAGCGTATGAAGTACCTCAACTTTGTCATCTTTTCGTCGGACTCGGATATTGAGGTTTCGTGCCTGAAAGTCAGTACAGTTTGAGCAACTAGTTAGTTCGCGATAAATTTCATCAACTGGCGACCAGTACTCTATGTCATACTTTTTGGCAGCTGGCGCGCCAAGGTCTCCACTAGCAATATTAATTACCCTATAGGCAATACCGAGCTCCTGCCAAATCTCCTCCTCGATAGCTAAAATTTGTTCGTGCAATTCTTGAGACTTCTCTGGTAGTGAGTAAGCATACATCTCTAGCTTATTAAACTGGTGAACCCGAAAAAGCCCGCGTGTGTGCTTGCCAGCCGCACCTGCCTCTTTGCGATAACAAGGACTGAGACCAGCGTACAATAGTGGCAATTTATCCTCTTCGATAATTTCATCGGCGTGATAGCCAGTTAACGGAATTTCCGCCGTAGCAATCAGGCTCAAGTCCTCGCCTTCAATCAAATACTCATCTGATTGATCGCTTGAGCGCGGCGCAAAACCAGTACCGGTCATCGTTCGCTGATTGACCATGTGAGGCACCGTCATGTAGCTAAAGCCCTTGTTAATTAGCTTTTCAAGCGCAAACTGGGTAATTGCGTTCTCTAAAAGCGCCAAATCACCCTTCAGATAGTAAAACTTCGCACCAGCCACCTTGGCTCCCCGCTCAAAGTCCACCCAGTCGTTCTTGGTCGCAAGCTCCAGGTGATCAGTCGCACCAGTTTTTTGCTCACCCCACTGCTTGATCTCCACGCTATCTTCTTCTGCGCCAATCGGCACATCATCAAGCGACATGTTTGGTAGTGAATTAAGCAGATTGTCGTATCGCTCAGTCTCTCGGCGAAAATCATCTTCAAGGGTTGCTAGTTTAGATTTTAGCTCTTTACCCTCCTCAATCAATGACTCTTCAGGTCTGCCTCCACCCTTCATACTAGCGGCTATTTCATTTCTCTTAGACCTAAGTTCATCAATCTGCTGGCCAAGACCTCTCCTACGCTCATCAACCTCTAGCAGCTCAGTGACCGATAGGCCGCCGTAACCCTTGTCTGTCGCATTTTGCTGTACTTTCTGTGGATTTTGTCGAATAAACCGTATGTCTAGCATGTGCTCATTGTAGCAAATTGAACGACCAGTTGCACCCCCAGCGTCAGCCAGACCGCCCATTTACCCACGCTACATATAGCGTGATGTCAATATATTGACATGTTTTTGGCTAATTTAAGTTATATTCTCTTCTAAACTGCTGGAACAACGCCAGTCATCAAAAGCGTCATAATCACCAAGCCCAGGCCCACGCGGTAGATTATGAAGCCCTTATAGCTGTGCTTTGAAATAAACGAAATTAGCCATGCTACCGCCATGTACCCAGCGATAAATGAAAAGATCGTCGCTACAATTGTCGGCCCCCAGCCGACGCCTATAGCGATTTGGTCGTACTGGGCCACCGCCTGAAACACACCGGCCGCCAAAAGCGCCGGAATACCTAGGAAAAATGCCAACCTAGTCGCCGCCACTCGGTCAAACCCACGAAACAGTCCAACAGAAATTGTCGCCCCTGAGCGCGACACGCCTGGAATAAGCGCCAAGCATTGCGCTAGTCCGATCATCAAAGTGTCGTACCATTTAGTATCTGCTTCAGCCCTCTTTTGAGTCGCACTCACTTCAGCCAGCCACATCACCCCACTCCAGGCAATTAACATTACCGCCACCACCCAGAGGCTTCTGAGCGTCGTCTCAATCTGGTCTCGAAATATTAGTCCGACAATAGCAATCGGCAAGGACCCAAGTAGAATCGCCCAGCCGAATTTATAGTCTTGCTCGCTGCGCTTGGTCTTATCGACCAATCCCCTTAGCCACGCCCTAGCGATTCGCACAATGTCTTTTCGGAAATACAGTATCGCCGCAATCACCGCGCCAATCTGTATTATCGCCGTAAATGCCGTCACGTCCGGCGCATTAATAGTAAAGCCAAAAAACTTACTTAATACCGTTATATGTCCAGTGCTCGAAATTGGCAAAAACTCAGTCAAGCCCTCAACGATACCCAGAACTATTGCCTGCCACCACTCCACTATTCAGTTCTCAGCGCTTCAATCGGATCGAGCTTTGCAGCTTTACGCGCTGGGAAATATCCAGCTACGATGGCGACTATAGCCAAAGCGACGATCAATATCACTGCTGGCAGGATCTCGAATACTAGCAACGAATTGCCCTCGCCAAGCCTTAGTGTTTCGGTGATCCAGGGGTTTATCGCTACACCAAGCCCATAGGCAGCCACCGCACCAATAACACCGCCAAGTAGCCCCAGCCATGCCGCCTCATAGCGAAACAGCCTAGCCACATCCGCACCGCGCATTCCTAGTGCCTTCATCAGACCGATTTGCTGAGTTCGCTCTAGCACCGAGATGTACTGGGTGTTAATCACCCCAAATACCGATGCGATTAGTGCTAAGATGCCAAACCCGATAACAATCCCCTGCAGTATGTTGACCACGATAAATATCATCTCTTGAAAATCTTCAGCTGTCTGAGCAAAATAACCAGCCTCCTCTACTCGTTGCTTGACCTCTTTTGGATCTTCACCACTCTCTGCCCTGGCCGCAACTGCAAAATACACTCCTTCAAACGAAGTCCCGCTAGTTGAAAAGTCATACATCTCCTTGGCTGCCTCAGCCGAAACCTGTGGGGCTGAAACCACTTCCATGACCGCCATTGATGAAGCCCGGGTTACAGCTCTTACGGTAAATTCATACTCCCTAGACTCCAGTCCCGAAAGAGCGGCTGCTGCAGCAGGGCCGCCACTGGCAAATGCCTGTGCTATCTCATCCTCTGACGGAATATTAGCTGCTCGTTCCATGGTGATGACGACTCTTTTGCCAAGTATCTGCCTGGGATCATCAACCTCTAGTTCCTCTAGGTAGGACTCCGGTATGACAATTTCTCGATCACCCAGCTGCTCACCACCGGTCGGTAGCGTTCCGGCAGCCGCCTCGACGACCAATCCCGATCCGTACATCATGATATCGCTATTGTAGCGCTTATCGCTTCCCTCAAATTCCATATACCTAGAACTCACCTGCACAACAGGCTTTGGAGACTCAACCCCCTCGATGCCAGCGATTTTTTCAACATCCTCGTCCGTCACCTGCTCAAGCGATATGCCACGACTAGACAGCTGGGTCTCGCTGTATTCAGTCAGTCCTGATGTGCCCGTCATTGAAGCGTCACCACCAAATAGCGACTCGTCCTTGGCGATCAGTAGCAACTGTGCGTCGACATTTGAGCTGATCAGCCTGTCGGTATACTGCCTCGATCCTTCGCCAGCGGCCAATGACAATGTTACCGTAAAGGCGCCCACGGCTATGGCTAGGCTGGTCAAGAGTGTTCTGAGCTTAGCCTCTCTCAGGCTACGCCCAGCCCGCCTCATGCTATCGGCTATATTCATGAAGCTTCTCCTTTTTTAGACTGCGACTGCTGTTCAACCGACTCTATCTTGCCGTCCTTAATGCTCACAAGTATGTCACATTTTGAAGCCAGGTCTCTGTCGTGAGTCACGATAATTAGCGTTACTCCTTTGTCTTTATTGTAACTAAATAGCAAATCTTCAATAGTTTGCCCAGTTACGCTATCGAGATTACCTGTTGGCTCATCGGCAAATAGGATTTTTGGCTCATTGGCAATCGCTCGAGCTATCGCCAGCCGCTGCTTTTGACCACCTGATAGATTTTTGGCTTTATTTCTGACTTTATCGAGCATTTCGACGCTCGTTAGGGCTTGCTGAATTCGTCGTTTGCGCTTACTGCGAGGTACTTTGGCTATCTCTAAAGGTAGGCCGACATTGTCATAGACGCTTTCACTCCCTTGGACGAAAAAGCTCTGAAATATAAAGCCAATTTTCTGAGCGCGAAATCTATCAACCGCCTTTTGCTTTAGCTTAAGTATATTCTCTCCGTCAACAATTATCTCTCCGCTACTCGGCCGATCAAGCCCGCTCATCACGTGCATTAGCGTTGACTTGCCGCTGCCAGATTTACCCAGTATCGCCACGCTCGCTCCGTCAGGAATACTCAGACTAACATCATTGAGCGCGGTAAAAACGTTTTGCTTCTTGCCATAGGTTTTGGTGATATTTTTTACTTCAATCATACAGCTCTATTATATCACCCAGAGGCATTAATACTTAACTAGACTCGACATGCCCGACAAAGGTTTTCACAAAATTCTCAAACAGCTCGCGCGATTCATCAACCACCCTGCCCTGCTTATCAAAGGCAGTTGAGCCGTTGATATACATCTCTGGCTGACCGAGCACCCTGGCGTTCAAATGAATCATTACATTGCGCAGGTGGCTCTGGGCTTGGGTCGTTCCAAGAGCGCTGCTTGACGCGCCGACTATGGCCACCGGTTTACCGTCGAAAGAATTTTTACCCCAGGGCCTTGATGCCCAGTCAATCGCATTTTTTAGCACCCCACTAAAACTACGATTATACTCGGGAGTCACCA
The DNA here is from genome assembly GCA_964492805.1 of uncultured Candidatus Saccharibacteria bacterium. Classification (GTDB taxonomy): domain Bacteria; phylum Patescibacteriota; class Saccharimonadia; order Saccharimonadales; family Saccharimonadaceae; genus Nanosynbacter. The sequence continues at coordinate 9,139 of CAZBLG010000001.1, read as the reverse complement.
GTAGTACGCCGTCCGCCTCTTCAATTGCACTTTTCAGTGCCTGGGCCTCTTCGGGAAAGTCAGACTCCAGCTCATAGTCAAATAGTGGCAAATCGATATCAGCCCGCGACGTCTCGACGCTGCTTGGCATCATTTCTTCAAGGTTTGTTGCTAACTTTTTATTTATCGAACCCTTGCTCAAACTTCCAACAATTACTACAATCTTAGTCATACTTAACCTCCCTCGGGTTTAGTTTTTTACTTTTGGACTTTGGTTGGAGCGCTTACGAATTTTCTGCTCAACAGTACTCTGAGCGGCTTGCTTCTTTTCTTCACCCTCAATAATTCCCGCCGCAATCAGCGCCTCAGCAATCTCACGCGACAACGCATAGTCTTGGTTAATCTTACGCTTAATAACCTCGTTATCCTTGTCGATATCCTTGAGGTCTCTAACTGTGACTTTGATGTCTCGTGCGATACGCCTAACTGTTCGCACTTGGTGGATATTGGTGATCATACCAAGCACTGCCAATATCACCGCTATGATACTCACACTAAAAGCAGTCAGTTCAATTATGGCAATCTTGGTCGATTGCGCCTGAGACACTAAAAGCGCCGTACCAGTAAGTGCAGCTACGGCAATAATTACCAATAGAGCATAGAGGACTTTTTCAGCCTTGACTGAACTCATAGACTATCAAACCTTATTTCGGGATAAATTTCACGAGTCGTCTGATCAATCTCTGATCGAAGTTGCGGAAAAGGCACGCCTTCACGAGCAGTTACGCCCTCTAGGCTCCAAAACACTCGTTCACTATAACCAAGCCCACAAGCTGGTGGCATGCCATATTCTAGCGCTTCGACGAAATCGATATCGAGCATCTGCGCTTCGTCATCGCCAGCATCGCGCATCTCTTGCTGTTCAACAAACCGATTCAATTGATCAAGCGGGTCGTTAAGCTCACTGTAGGCTTTGCACATCTCGCTGCCACCAAAGACCAGGTTGAACTGCTCACTCAAGCGAGGGTCGTGCTCACTCACCTTTGCGAGCGGTTGCATGAAAGTTGGTACATCAACCAGAAAGACCGGACCGCTCAAGGTTTTACGGTATTTCTTCCAAAGCTTATCGAGACTGCGCACTCGGTTATCAATCTTCTCAACTTCTAGCCCGTGCTCACGCAGTCGAGCTTGAATGTCTTCAATTGGCGAGTCAAATACATCAAGATCGTACTGTTCCCTCAAAATATCAATAAAGCTGATCTTTTCAAACGACTCTCCATCAGCTCCAAAATCAACGGTTTGACCATTTACCAACGTAAACTGACGAGTACCCCAAGTCTTGTCGACGACAAAACGAATCATTCGCTCAGTCAACTCCATGCCTTTTTGCCAGTCTGCGTACGCCCAGTACCACTCCATCGCGTTATGTTCTGGTAGGTGCTCTTCGGTATAGTTTTCGTTGCGAAAGCGCGGACCAAGATCATAAACTTTTTCAAATCCAGCAACCAACAGTCGCTTTAGCGGCAGTTCATGACTAATTCTTAGATAAAACTGCTGGTCAAGCGCGTCCATATGCGTCACAAAAGGGTTGGCATCGGCCCCTCCGGGTGTCGCCTCTAACACCGTATTGTTTATCTCGATAAAACCCTCTTGATCCAAAAACTGACGTGTTGCTGCCCAAAACTTACTACGACGAACAAATCGCTGGCGGACATCTGGATTTACATTCATATCAACGTAGCGGCGGCGGAAACGCTCTTCCTTGTTAGTCAGCTCTGTCGGCAAGGGTCGAAGCGACTTAGTTAGTAGCCTGAGTTGTTTGACGCCAACTGATATTTCTCCAGTTTTAGTCCGGATAACTTCACCGGTAGCCTGAACGAAATCCCCAGTATCTAAAAGATTTAGCTGCTTCATACCGAGTATGCCAGGGCTCACGTCCAACTCGTCTACATCTGGACCATGTAAAAACAGCTGCACCTGCGCCGTATGATCGCGTAGCACCATAAAAGCCAGCTTGCCGAACTTTCGTAGTCCAGCGATGCGCCCCACTACAGTCACCTCACTACCCTCTAATTCATCAAAGCGATCAGTTATTTCGTGCGTGGTATGAGTGCGTTCAGCACGAGCCGGATAAGGATTTACCCCCAGCTCCTTTAATTCCTCCAGCTTCCTCAGCCGCTCATTTCGATAATCTTGTAGTGTTGCCATATCTGTTACAGTATAGCACAGCAGGCAATCGTTAAGCCACTTAGCTTAGCGAGATAACTGAGTAGGTATTTTCACCTTTTGGTGTAGAGATAGTCACTTCATCACCAACTTTTTTACCCATAAGCTGCTGGCCAATTGGTGATTCGTTGGAGATTTTACCCTCTAGTGGATTTGCCTCGACTGGGCCGACGACTTTGTAGGTGACGGTTTTGGTAGCTGACTTTAGTTCGACTGTGGTGCCAAGCCCGACGGTTGAGCCTTTTGTTGTTTTGATAATTTCCGCCTGCAAAAGAATGTCCTCAATCTCAGCAATTCGCGTCTCAACCAGACCCTGCTCTTCGCGAGCTGCATCATATTCAGCGTTCTCACTTAAGTCACCGAAGTCGCGAGCCGAGGCGATTTTTTCGGCAATTTCCCCACGACGACCCTTCAGCTCAATCAGCTCAAGTTCTAGTTCTTTTTTACCCTCTTTGGTAATTTGATATGCTTTTTTCATAATTCTAAATACTCCTATGTTTTCTGTATGTAGCGCAAATAGTTACTGTAGTACGCTATATGTAGCGTTTAAAGTCATATATTAGCTAAGCTACCTGAGTATATCAAGTGCCTCAGAGGCTGTCAATAGTTTAGTTTCGCCATCTTTTCTCTCTGTTAACTCAAGCTGATTTGACTCAACAAGTCGGTCGCTAATGGTTAGGCGATATGGTATGCCCATAAGCTCAGCATCGGCAAATTTCTTGCCCGGACGCTCATCACGATCATCATAAAGCACTTCTATACCCTGCCCCACTAGCTGGTCATAGAGTTTGTTAGCCTCCGCTGCGCCACCCTCGCCAATAGACACTAAATAAACCTTATATGGGGCGATATTCTCAGGCCAAACAAGACCCTTGTCGTCACTTAGTTTTTCGGCTATAACTCCCATCACGCGAGTGATGCCAATACCGTATGAGCCGATGTGAAGCGACTGCTGCTGGCCACTTGCATCAGTGTAGTGTAGACCCATTTCGTCAGTCTTTTGCGTGCCAAAATTAAAGATGTTACCTACCTCAGCTGTCTTAATCTGCTCGAGATCTTCGCGCCTCACCCCTAGCTCCTCAACCGCCTCATCGATCACCTCTTCATTGATCGCAATATTTTTCTCTCTATGTAGGTAGATGACGTCCTCACCTGCTTCGCAAATAGTTTGAAACTCGTGACTAAACTTAGTAAATGCACCGCCGCTGGCAAACGTCACATACGTATCTTCACCGATACCAAATCTCTGATAAGCCCGATTGTACGCTTCAATCACCTGCTGATAGTACGTCTCGAGATCGTCGGCGGAGGCATGAAACGAGTACATATCTTTCATGACAAACTCACGTCCGCGCATGATGCCACTCTTTGCTCGCAGCTCATTTCGCATCTTAGTCTGGAACTGGTAGACGCTTATTGGCAGGTCCTTATAGCTGCTAAGGTGTCGTCTGACCATCTCGACTATCGGCTCTTCGTGACTCCAGCCCAGGCCCAGCTCCGTATCGTCCTTGAGTTTTGTTTTAAACCAGATATCCACCAGCTCGTCGTCCCATCGGCCAGTCTTGTCCCAAACAGCCTTGCTCTGAAGACTTGTCATGATAAGTTCGTTGCTATGAACCTTGTTCATCTCTTCGCGAACGATTTGCTTGATTTTCTCAACTACCCTAAGCCCAAGCGGAAGATACGCATAAACCCCTGCCATCTCCTTGTGAACAAACCCGGCTCGGATCAGCAGCTGAGCATTTTTAGCAACCTCATCACTTGGTGCGGATTTACTGGTTTTGGTGAATAGTTGACTCATTCGCATGGCTTTTTCTCCCTTTTACTGTCCTTTTTCTTATAGTAGCGGCAGCACGGCCGACTGAAGTTGATCGATCAGTTGCGGATTGATAAACAGTAGATAAAAAGCAATTCCATTCTTCAGAGCATGAACAAAGACGCTAGCCCATATAGCACCTGTATGCTCCCTGAGCAAGCACAGCACTATACTAAGCGCCAAGGTGTCAAATGCCACCGCCCACTGCAGCGCGCCACCCGAACCGCCCCACAAATGTGCTGCACCAAACGCCAGGCTAGTCACGGCAATCGCTAGCCAGACTGGGGCGGACTTGCGTAATTTTCCGTATAAGTATCCTCTAAAAAGTACCTCTTCAGCAATCGGCGCAAAAACCACTAGTGTCATAAATGCCAAAACATACTGCCACTGCGCCCCAAGCATAGTCTGCTCAAACGGCAGCTGCTGTGACTGCTGAAGGTCAAGTCCAGGTAGTAAATACACCACAACGGCCAACAGGAGACCTGAGCCAATTATATAAACTACGTAGGCGGGAATAGTTAAAAATATATCCATCCAAGCCGGAAGGTCTGGCACCCCAAGCTCACTCGTCGTCGTGCGACTCTTTAACAATAAATACGGCACGCCAATCACAATTACCACCGATAATATGTAGACTATGGCTGATAGAGTTGTTACAAAGACTGTTTGATTTATACCTGCTAGTGGCACACCGGACCACAGCAGTAACCACTGTAGACCAACCACCACAAATTGCGCCAATATAAATGCAGCAAGTGTCCAAATCGGCAATAGCAGAACCATCGTCCAACGAATTCGACGAGTCGGCTCAGTGCCTTCTGCTGCTATTTTAGAAGAATTTTCCAACATCACTCCACGTCACTAGTATCATTAACGTCATCAGTACTAAAAAGCCAATCACCTGAATATTCTCCTCGCGCTCACGGGTCAAATCTTTTCTAAATAGTCGAAACAGCGCCATAGTAAACCATCGCCCTCCATCAAGCGCTGGTATGGGCAGAAGATTCATAACCGCCAAGGTTAGCGAAATAATCGCCCCGAGTAGCAGAATCTGAATCAATCCAGCATCAAGAACTGACGGAAAGATCACCCCAAGTATGCCGATAGGGCCAGCTACGCTCTCGCTAACTGTAGCCAAGTTGTCTCGAGCAATTTGTCTTGACTCTTCATTGCCGATAAACTGACCGAACAACCCACCGACTCCCTTAACCAGAATATCCCCAACACCCTTAACAACTTCGTATGTCATTTGTCCTGCTGTGGCCACGCCAAGTATTGGCGCAGACCAGGTGGCGCGAACTGTCTCGGTCTGTTGCGACCCTACACCTAAAAATCCGCCCGACCCAGCCTCTTCTGGTGTATTAAGGGTGGTTACAGTAGTGCGGCTCTCGCCTGTTCGCTCGTATTGAATGAACACCTCTTCACCGGCTAGGCCTTTTGTAGTCTCGCTTAACTCCTGCGAAGTTGCGATGTTCCGATCGTTGATTTGGGTAATTTCATCACCAGGTTTGAGCCCTGCTAACTCAGCTGGAGAGTCCTCGCTGACTACCCCGACAATCAACGGTGAATGAACGACTGTATTGTCAAATGGTAGCACTACCTGGTTGGGAAAAATTTTTGGCAAGCCCCAGATAGCTATGATTGCGAACAAAAGCGCTGCTAAGAGCCAATTAATTGCCACACCTGCTAGTAAGATTTTAGTTTTTACCCAAAAACTCGCCTGACCATAGGTACCCTTGCCCCTGGCAGAATCATGCTCACCCTTTAGCTTGACAAACCCACCGAGTGGCAGCCAGTTTACGGAGAGTAGGATGCCATTTTTTAACTTCTTGGTCCAGGCCCGCGGCGGAAAGCCAATACCAAACTCTTCGACGACCACGCCGTTGCGTCTAGCGACGATCGCATGACCCAGTTCGTGGGCCACAATCAAAACTACGAGCACAAACAGACCTAGTAGAATACCCAGCAGCAGTTCCATTATTTCCCAAACCTCCGTTGACGCTGTTTATATTCCTCAAGTATAGCCGATACGTCGTCCTTTGTCATCTCAGGCCAGTTCTTTTTTAAGAAAATAAACTCACTATAGGCAGCTCGCCAAAGCATAAAGTTACTTAGCCGCTGCTCACCACTGGTGCGAACGATTAAGTCGCACGGTGGGACTTCGGGTGCGTAGAGATTTTGACCAATTAGCTCTGGGGTTACTTCATCGGCACTCGTCCCCGAGTGAACAATTTTCTTAACCGCATCAACTATCTCTTGCTGCCCGCCGTAGTTAAAGCAGAGTGCCAGGGTTCCGTCAGTACCCCCTGCGGTCTCAGCCTCCGCCCTATCAATTGCCTGGACAATTTTCTCATCGAGCCCCTCGCGACTACCCGTGACAACCAGCTTTACATTCTCCTCAATAAAAAAGTGTAGGTCTGTGGTAAAAAGCCTCAACACTAGCGATAGCAACTTACTCACCTCATCTTCAGAGCGCTTCCAGTTTTCAGTGCTAAAAATATAAGCTGACATATACTTTACGCCAGCCGCCTTTGTTGCTCGTGCAACCTCTGTCAAGGCATTATAGCCCGCCAAGTGCCCCTCATAGGTTGGCAGGCCGTGCTCCTTCGCCCAGCGACGATTGCCATCGATGATATAGCCAACATGCTCTGGAATCATGACTTTGCCTCTCGATACTTAGCAATCAACCTGATATCTTCTTTGTCTTTATCGCGATCAAGCCACCGCTTCCACTGCTCAATAAAATCCAAAGGCACAAACCTTATGCCATCTACCACTACTGAATCCTGCATCAAATCTTCATAGCGCAGTCGCCCCTGCTCACTAGGCCAACTAAACCAAATCTCAGCCTCTTCATCTCCATAAATTAAGCGCGGAGCCTCAAGACTTGTATCCTCAACTAAATCTTGACGACTTTGACGCAGCTGACCATACAAGTCGACACTTGCCACGATATCAATATCTTTCGCCTGGCGGATATTAAGTACCTCAAGCAGCCCGCTGCCAACAACTATGTATTGATCAGCCGGCAGGTTAAGTTCTTTAATTCGCTCGATAATTGAGCGACTCATCAAATAGTTAGGACGTCCTTTTCCTTCGTCCGGAAAATTTCATCGATTGTCGACTGCGTCGAGGCGACTATGCTGTCCACCTCTTTTTCAATACGCTTGTAATCATCTTCACTGATATCTTTACTGTCCTTAAGTCGTTTAGCCTCTTTTAATGCATCTTGGCGAATATTTCTAACAACTATCCGCGCCTCCTCCACCTTCTCGCCAACCTGCCTAACTAGCTGGTGGCGTCGCTCCTCGGTCAGGCTGGGTACTGGTACCCGGACCAGGCGACCGTCGTCTGAAGGGTTGAACCCGAGGCCTTGATTGTCGCGAATTGCTGCAGAAATAGCCACGATATTGCTTGGATCAAACGGCGTCACTAAAATCATCTGAGCTTCTGGGGCGGTCACATTGGCCACCTGGTTAAGTGGCATTTTCGTACCGTAAACTTCCACCATCACTCCATCAAGCATGCCCGCATGGGCTCGTCCGGTCCTGACCTTCCTCAGCTCACTCTCAAAGTGCTCCAGCGCCTGGGTAATTTTTGCCTCATAGGGTTTTGTATCAAACATTCTGCCTCCGATTTATCATTCCTTTTAAGTATACCAAAACAAGGGGCTATCATGCTACCATTAGGGGGACAATATGCGAGTTTCTAAGATAAGGTTGCACAATTTTCGTTCCTACGAGCTTTTTGAAGCAGAGTTTAGCCCCAAAGGTACGGTTATAGTCGGTCCAAATGGCACCGGCAAGACCAATTTGCTTGAAGCGGTCTATGTAGCTCTTCGTGGAGCTAGTTTTCGCGGCTCGCTGATTGACTGTATGCGCCACGGTGCGCCCCACTCAACCATTGCCCTAGAGATGCCCAGCGAAACCAGACGAGTGCAGTTGGTTCGTGAGGGTAGCCGTATCTCCAAGCAGTTCACGGTCAATGACAGCAAGAGCAAACTCCTCACTCGCAAGCACCGCCTACCGGTAGTTCTGTTTGAGCCCAACGAACTGCGGCTAATTAGTAGCTCACCAACCAGGCGGCGTGAATTTTTAGACGGTTTAATTGGTCGACTTGACGATAAGTATGACCGGACGCTTCGAGCCTTCAGTCGAACCCTACTCCAGCGCAATGAGCTGCTGAAGCGTCATCAGGGAGATTCTGAAGCTTGGCGCAATCACCTATTTGCCTGGGACGTTAAGTTTGTTCAACTGGGAGCCGATATCGCCGCGCAACGCGCCTCTTTTCTCTACTCTCATGAATCAAGACTGCGCGAACTGTATATATTACTAGCAGGTAAGCAATCTGACTTCGCTTTGGAGTATTTGCCCGGTGTCACCATGGCCAACTACGAACAGCTACTGATAGATAGGCTGGGTCGGTCTAGGGACTACGAAATAGCCACCGGCCATACGTCATGCGGTCCACACCGCGAGGATTTCTTGATTTCACTCCACAACCAGCCGGCCATTAAAGTCGCCTCCCGTGGTGAAATGCGGACTATCATGCTGGCTTTTAAGCTGCTGGAACTAGAGCTACAGACCGCCACCAATGACATCAAACCGATCATCCTAATGGACGATGTATTTTCCGAACTCGACGCCACGCGCGAAAAATTACTTCAAGAGACTATCAAGCAACACCAATTTATTATCACAACGACAGATGCCAGGCATACAGATATGCCTGGCATTAAAATTATCACAAGCAATTAACTAGCTACTAAAAATCATTAAGATACCCGTCTGAAGCCGCGACTCCCTGAGGATACCCATCGGGGTATTCATACAGTGGTGGCCGTGAACTTCGCTCTTCCTCTGTAGGATTCTGGTTTTTACTATCTTCGTTTTTACTATCTTCTAATAGTGTGTTAGTCGCGTCGTCAATAACCTCCTCAGCTATACGCTCCCAGCCACTATCGGTCTCTCGAGGGATTTGATATTCATTTGGATTATGTGCTTTTTCACTCATATTGTCTATTATAGCACAGGGACAGTAAAAAATCAACCCTAAGGCTACCTAGGGTTGATTTTTTTCTTGAGTGGTTACTACTCGCTTACACCAAGCTCAATTCGC